>NZ_DJTF01000035.1:0-44599 GCF_002438125.1 Pseudomonas sp. UBA6315 | reverse complement strand
CCCTGGTCGAGCAGGCCTCGCCGGCGGTGGTCAACATCAGTACCAAGCAGAAGCTGCCAGACCGCCGCGTCGCTTCCGGGCAGATGCCGGACCTCGAAGGCCTGCCGCCGATGTTCCGCGAGTTCTTCGAGCGCAACATGCCGCAGCAGCCGCGTTCGCCGCGTGGTGATCGCCAGCGTGAGGCGCAGTCGTTGGGCTCTGGCTTCATCATTTCCAGCGATGGCTACGTGCTGACCAACAATCACGTGGTTGCCGATGCCGACGAAATCATCGTGCGCCTGTCGGACCGCAGCGAGCTGCAGGCCAAGCTGGTCGGCACCGACCCGCGCACCGACGTGGCGTTGCTCAAGGTCGAGGGCAAGGACCTGCCGACCGTCAAGCTGGGTGACTCCGAGAAGCTCAAGGTCGGTGAGTGGGTGCTGGCCATCGGTTCGCCATTCGGTTTCGACCACTCGGTGACCAAAGGTATCGTCAGTGCCAAGGGCCGTACCCTGCCCAACGACACCTATGTACCCTTCATCCAGACCGACGTTGCCATCAACCCGGGCAACTCCGGCGGGCCGCTGTTCAACATGAAGGGCGAAGTGGTGGGTATCAACTCGCAGATCTTCACCCGTTCGGGCGGCTTCATGGGCCTGTCCTTCGCCATCCCGATCGACGTGGCGATCGATGTGTCCAACCAGCTGAAGAAAGACGGCAAGGTCAGCCGCGGCTGGCTGGGCGTGGTGATCCAGGAGGTCAACAAGGACCTCGCCGAGTCCTTCGGCCTCGACAAGCCAGCCGGTGCCCTGGTGGCCCAGGTGCTGGAAGATGGCCCGGCAGCCAAGAGCGGCCTGCAGGTGGGCGACGTGATCCTGAGCATGAACGGCCAGCCGATCGTCATGTCGGCTGACCTGCCGCACCTGGTCGGTACCCTCAAGGCCGACGAGAAGGCCAAGCTGGAGATCATCCGCAACGGCAAGCGCCAGACCCTGGATGTGACCATTGGCGCGATGCCCGATGACGACGCCGACATCGGCACCGGCAGCGGCGCAGAAGGCAGTGCCGAGCGCAGCAGCAACCGCCTGGGCGTCTCGGTCTCCGACCTGACCGCCGAGCAGAAGAAGTCGCTGGAGCTCAAGGGCGGCGTGGTCATCAAGGAAGTCCAGGACGGCCCGGCAGCGATGATCGGCCTGCGTCCGGGTGATGTCATCAGCCACCTGAACAACCAGGCGATCGCTTCGGCCAAGCAGTTCACCGAAATTGCCAAGGACCTGCCGAAGAACCGTTCGGTGTCCATGCGCGTACTGCGCCAGGGGCGCGCCAGCTTCATCACCTTCAAGCTGGCGGAATAAGCCGGGCCTGAAGGAGGAAAGGGCAGCTTCGGCTGCCCTTTTTCATGAGATTTCACAATTCTTGGCGAAAATGCGCGGACACTGTGCGACAGAGGAATCTCCCATATCCCTGCGGCTTCAGGTACAATTCCCGGCTATTTTTCGGCGGGCGTTCCGGCTCGCAGCCTTTTCGAGTGTTGACCCGTGAGTGATTTGAGTCATATCCGCAATTTCTCCATCATCGCCCACATCGACCATGGCAAGTCGACGCTGGCCGACCGTTTCATCCAGATGTGCGGTGGCCTGTCGGCGCGCGAAATGGAAGCCCAGGTTCTCGATTCCATGGACCTTGAGCGTGAACGCGGTATCACCATCAAGGCCCACAGCGTCACGCTGAACTACAAGGCGCAGGACGGCAAGGTCTACCAGCTCAACTTCATCGACACCCCCGGCCACGTCGACTTCACCTATGAAGTCTCGCGCTCGCTGGCGGCCTGCGAAGGTGCCTTGCTGGTGGTGGACGCCGGCCAGGGCGTCGAAGCCCAGTCCGTGGCCAACTGCTACACCGCCATCGAGCAGGGCCTGGAGGTGATGCCGGTCCTGAACAAGATGGACCTGCCGCAAGCCGACCCGGACCGCGTCAAGGACGAGATCGAAAAGATCATCGGCATCGACGCCACCGACGCCGTGGCCTGCAGCGCCAAGAGCGGCATGGGCGTCGACGAGGTGCTCGAGCGCCTGGTGCAGACCATCCCGGCGCCGGAAGGCGACATCGACGCGCCGTTGCAGGCGCTGATCATCGACTCCTGGTTCGACAACTACCTGGGCGTGGTCTCGCTGGTGCGTGTGCGCCAGGGCCGTGTCAAGAAGGGCGACAAGATCCTGGTCAAGTCGACCGGCAAGACGCACCTGGTCGACAGCGTGGGCGTATTCACCCCCAAGCACACCCAGACCGCCGACCTCAAGGCCGGTGAAGTAGGCTTCATCATCGGCAGCATCAAGGACATCCACGGTGCACCGGTCGGTGACACCCTGACCCTGTCCACCACCCCTGAAGTGGAAGTGCTGCCAGGCTTCAAGAAGATCCAGCCGCAGGTCTACGCCGGCCTGTTCCCGGTCAGCTCCGATGACTTCGAAGACTTCCGCGATGCGCTGCAGAAGCTGACCCTCAACGACTCGTCGCTGCAGTACATGCCAGAGAGCTCCGACGCCCTGGGCTTCGGCTTCCGTTGCGGCTTCCTCGGCATGCTGCACATGGAGATCATCCAGGAGCGCCTGGAGCGCGAGTACGACCTGGATCTGATCACCACCGCACCGAGCGTGATCTACGAGCTCGAGCTCAAGACCGGCGAAACCATCATCGTCGACAACCCGTCGAAGCTGCCGGACGTGTCGGCAGTCGCCGACTTCCGCGAGCCGATCGTCACCGCGACCATCCTCGTGCCTCAAGAGCACCTGGGCAACGTCATCACCCTGTGCATCGAGAAGCGTGGCGTACAGCGCGACATGCAGTTCCTTGGCAGCCAGGTGCAGGTGCGCTACGACATGCCGATGAACGAAGTGGTACTGGACTTCTTCGACCGCCTGAAGTCGACCAGCCGCGGCTATGCTTCGCTGGACTATCATTTCGATCGCTACCAGTCGGCCAACCTGGTCAAGCTGGATGTACTGATCAACGGCGACAAGGTCGATGCCCTGGCATTGATCGTGCACCGCGACAACGCGGCCTACAAAGGCCGTGCGTTGACCGAAAAGATGAAGGAACTGATCCCTCGGCAGATGTTCGACGTGGCGATCCAGGCAGCCATTGGCGGCCAGATCATCGCGCGGACGACGGTCAAGGCACTCAGAAAGAACGTACTGGCCAAGTGCTACGGCGGCGACGTCAGCCGTAAGAAGAAGCTGCTGGAGAAGCAGAAGGCCGGTAAGAAACGCATGAAACAGGTCGGCAACGTGGAAATTCCACAAGAAGCCTTCCTCGCCGTGCTCAGGTTGGATAGCTAGGTCCTATGTCGCTAAATTTCCCGCTGTTGCTAGTCATCGCCGTAGCCGTCTGCGGCCTGTTGGGCTTGATCGACCTGCTGTTCCTGGCCCCGCGCCGGCGGGCAGCGGTCGCCAACTACCAGGGTAGCGTCAACCAGCCAGAAATGGCGGTGGTCGAGCGCCTGAACAAGGAACCGCTGCTGGTGGAGTACGGCAAGTCGTTCTTCCCGGTGCTGTTCATCGTGCTGGTGTTGCGTTCGTTCCTGGTCGAGCCGTTCCAGATTCCGTCGGGGTCGATGAAACCGACCCTGGAAGTGGGCGACTTCATCCTGGTGAACAAGTTCTCCTATGGCATTCGCCTGCCGGTGATCGACAAGAAGGTCATCGAGGTTGGTGACCCACAGCGCGGCGATGTGATGGTGTTCCGCTACCCGAGCGACCCGAACGTCAACTACATCAAGCGTGTGGTTGGCCTGCCGGGCGACCAGGTGCGCTACACCAGCGACAAGCGGCTGTTCGTCAATGGCCAGCCGATTGCCGAGCAACTGGTTGGCGCCGAGCCAGGCACCCTGGGCAGCGCCGAGCTGTACAAGGAAAAACTCGGCGCCGCCGAGCACCTGATCCGCAAGGAGATGACCCGTTATCGCATGCCGCCGGACCAGCAATGGACCGTGCCGGCTGGCCATTACTTCATGATGGGCGACAACCGTGACAACTCCAACGACAGCCGCTACTGGGATGACCCGAACATTCCCAAGGAGCTGCACGGCATGGTTCCGGACCGGAACATCGTCGGCAAGGCCTTCGCGGTGTGGATGAGCTGGCCAGAGCCGAAACTCAGCCACCTGCCCAACCTGTCGCGGGTTGGCCTGATCCATTGATACCCCATCGGCGCTGTCCTGAAGACAGCGCCGAATGCATTTCTGACATAGGCTGTGTTCTCAAGGATCGAGAGTTTCGCCGCTCGCCGCGACGGACCACAGCCCAACAGTCTTCCAGGATGTTGATTTGAACAACGCGTTGAATAACCCACGGGTGGCTGCATGACTGCTCCCCTTGCCCGTCTCGAGCGCAAGCTCGGCTACACCTTCAAGAACCAGGACCAGATGTTGCTGGCCCTGACCCACCGCAGCTACGCCGGGCGCAACAACGAGCGCCTGGAGTTTCTCGGTGACTCCATTCTCAACTTCGTCGCTGCCGAGGCGCTGTTCGAGCGCTTCCCGCAGGCCCGCGAAGGCCAACTGTCGCGCCTGCGTGCCCGCCTGGTGAAGGGCGAGACCCTGGCCCGCCTGGCCCGGGGTTTCGACCTGGGTGAATACCTGCGCCTGGGCTCGGGAGAGCTCAAGAGTGGTGGCTTTCGCCGCGAGTCGATCCTGGCCGATGCCCTGGAAGCGCTGATTGGTGCCATCTATCTGGACGCCGACATGCAGACGGCGCGCGAGCGCATCCTGGCCTGGCTGACCGACGAATTCGACAGCCTGACGCTGGTCGATACCAACAAGGACCCGAAAACCCGCCTGCAGGAGTTTCTGCAGTCGCGTAGCTGCGAGCTGCCACGTTACGAGGTGGTGGACATCCAGGGCGAACCGCACTGCCGCACCTTCTTCGTCGAATGCGAAGTGGTGCTGCTGAACAACAAGAGCCGTGGCCAGGGCGTGAGCCGGCGTATTGCCGAGCAAGTCGCCGCCGCCGCCGCATTGATCGCCCTGGGCGTGGAGAATGGCAATGACTGAGAACAACCCGACCCGCTGCGGCTATGTGGCCATCGTTGGCCGCCCCAACGTGGGCAAGTCGACCCTGCTCAACCACATCCTCGGGCAGAAGCTGGCGATCACCTCGCGCAAGCCGCAGACCACCCGCCACAACATGCTCGGCATCAAGACCGAGGGTGACGTGCAGGCGATCTATGTCGACACCCCCGGCATGCACAAGGCCAACGACAAGGCCTTGAACCGCTACATGAACCGCAACGCCTCGGCGGCCCTGAAGGACGTCGATGTGGTGATCTTCGTGGTCGACCGCACGCGCTGGACCGACGAGGACCAACTGGTGCTCGAGCGCATCCAGTACGTGACCGGCCCGGTGATCCTGGCGGTGAACAAGACCGACCGCATGGACGAGAAGGCCGAGCTGATCCCGCACCTCAAGTGGCTGCAGGAGCAACTGCCCAATGCCGAGATCGTGCCGATTTCGGCCCAGCAGGGGCACAACCTGGAGTCGCTGGAAGCGCTGATCGCCAAGCACCTGCCGGAAAACGAGCACTTCTTCCCGGAAGACCAGATCACCGACCGCAGCAGCCGCTTCCTGGCCGCCGAACTGGTGCGCGAGAAGATCATGCGCCAGCTGGGTGCAGAGCTGCCGTACCAGATCACCGTGGAGATCGAAGAGTTCAAGCAGCAAGGCCACGTGCTGCACATCCATGCCCTGATCCTGGTCGAGCGAGACGGCCAGAAGAAGATCATCATTGGCGACAAGGGCGAGCGCATCAAGCGTATCGGCTCCGATGCGCGCAAGGACATGGAAACCCTGTTCGACGCCAAGGTCATGCTCAACCTGTGGGTCAAGGTCAAAGGCGGCTGGTCCGATGACGAGCGCGCCTTGCGTTCGCTGGGCTACGGCGACTTGTAACCCCTCCAGAGGCCCGGATATCTCCGGGCCTCTGCCTTTCCAGGCGATTCTCCATGGAACAACCCGTCGCCCAGCCGGCCTACGTGCTGCATAGCCGTGCCTACAAGGAAACCAGCGCGCTGGTGGACTTCTTCACGCCCCAGGGCCGCATGCGCGCGGTGCTGCGCCGCGCGCGCGGCAAGGGCGGCAGCCTGGTTCGGCCGTTCGTGCCGCTGGAAGTGGAGTTGCGCGGGCGCGGCGAGCTGAAGAATGTCGGGCGCCTGGACAGCGTCGGCATCGCCGCCTGGCTGCATGGCGATGCGCTGTTCAGTGGCCTGTACCTCAATGAGCTGCTGATGCGCCTGCTGCCCGCCGAGGCGCCTCAGCCCGAGCTGTTCGAGCACTACGCCCTGACCTTGCAGGCGCTGGCTGCAGGCAGGCCGCTGGAGCCGCTGTTGCGCGCCTTCGAATGGCGCCTGCTGTATGACCTGGGCTATGCCTTTTCGCTCAGCCACGACATCAACGACGAGCCCATCGCGGCCGATGGCCTCTATCGTCTGCGGGTCGACGCTGGCCTTGAGCGGGTGTACCTGGTGCAGCCCGGCCTCTTTCACGGCACCGAGCTGCTGGCCCTGGGCCAGGCCGACTGGCAGGCACCCGGCGCCTTGCTTGCGGCCAAGCGCTTGATGCGCCAGGCATTGGCGGTGCACCTGGGGGCAAAACCACTGGTCAGCCGGGAACTGTTTCGCAAGCGCTGAGCACGTCGTATGCTGTGGGGCTAAATCTTCAGGAGAGCCTTCCGTGACTCACAGCAACCGCATGCTTCTGGGCGTCAACATCGACCACGTGGCGACCTTGCGCCAGGCCCGCGGCACCCGCTACCCGGACCCGGTCAAAGCCGCGCTGGACGCCGAAGAGGCCGGCGCCGACGGCATCACCGTGCACCTGCGCGAAGACCGCCGGCACATCCAGGAGCGCGACGTGCTGGTGCTCAAGGACGTGCTGCAGACGCGCATGAACTTCGAGATGGGCGTGACCGAAGAGATGATGCTGTTCGCCGAGAAGATCCGCCCGGCGCACATCTGCCTGGTGCCGGAGACGCGCCAGGAGCTGACCACCGAGGGCGGCCTGGACGTGGCCGGCCAGGAGGCACGGATCAAGGCTGCGGTCGAGCGCCTGTCGCGCACGGGCGCCGAGGTGTCGCTGTTCATCGATGCCGACGAGCGGCAGATCGAGGCCTCGCGCCGGGTCGGCGCGCCGGCCATCGAACTGCACACTGGCCGCTATGCTGATGCGCATACACCCAGCGAAGTGGCTGAAGAGCTCAAACGCATCGTCGATGGCGTCGCGTTCGGTGTTGGCCAAGGCTTGATCGTCAACGCCGGCCATGGGCTGCACTACCACAACGTGGAGGCGGTAGCGGCGATCAAGGGCATCAATGAACTGAACATCGGCCATGCGCTGGTGGCGCATGCGCTGTTCGTCGGCTTCAAGGCGGCGGTGGCGGAGATGAAGGCGCTGATCGTTCAGGCTTCGCGCTGATCCAGGGTGCCCATACCGGCCTCTTCGCGGGGCAAGCCCGCTCCCACAGGTACCCCACTTTCCTGAAAGTCAGTGGCTAGCCTGTGGGAGCGGGCTTGCCCCGCGAAGAGGCCGGTATGTCCAGCCTTTCATTCAGCTTGGAACACCAGGGTAAAGCGCGTCGGCCCTTCCAGCCTGCTGTGTACCTCGACCCGCCCCCCATGCAACTGCATGATCGATTCCACGATCGCCAGCCCCAGCCCCGTGCCACCCTCCAGCCGCGAACGCCCCGACCCCGCCCGGTAGAACCGCTCGAACAACCGCGGCAGATGTTCATCGGCAATCCCCGGCCCCTCGTTCGCCACCCACAGCCACACCTCGTTGCCGTGCCGTTCGATGCCCAGGCTGACTTCACAGCCTTGCGGGCTATGGCGAATCGCATTGCTCAGCAGGTTCGACAGCGCGCGCTGGAACATCAGCCGGTCGCCCAGGGCCGTGCCCCAGCCCTGCAACCGCAGCGTCAGCCCCTTGTGCTCGGCGCTGTAGGCAAACAGTTCCAGCACCTGCTGCGCCTCGTCAGCCAGGGCCAAGGGCTTGAGCGCCACTTGCATCTGGGGCTGGCTGACCTGGGCGAGAAACAGCATGTCGTTGATGATGCGGCTCAGGCGGGTCAGCTCATCGATGCTGTCGGCCAGCACTTCCCGGTACTGCTCGCTGTCGCGCTCGCGGGCCAGGGTCACCTGGGCCTTGCCCATCAGGTTGCTCAAGGGTGTGCGCAGCTCATGGGCCAGGTCGTCGGAAAACTGCGACAGCTGGCGCACGCCCTGGTCCAGGCGGTCGAGCATGACATTGATGCTGGTGGCCAGTTCGGCCAGCTCTGGCGGCAAGCCATGGTCGGGCAGCCGGTGCTGCAGGTCCTGGGCCGATACCCTGCCGGCGATGCGGCGGAAGTGGCGCAGCGGTTTCAAGCCGCGTTGCACCAGCCACCAGGCGCCGGCGCCGATCAGCAGCAACAGCAGCGGCAGGGCCAGCAAGGTCGAGTGCAGGTAGGCCTGCAGCAGGTCGTTGTCGTCAGCGCGGTTGAGCGACATCATCACCCGCACCGGCGTGTCATCGCGCAGGCGCATCTGCCGGCTGGCGGTGAGCATCTGCTGGCCGCTGCTGTCGCGCCATTGGTGAAAGCGCAGCTGGTTGTCGGTGTACAGCTCGCCCACCCGCGACTCTAGCGCCGGGCCGAGGCTCAGCAGGTGCGGGTGGCGGCCATCGAGGGCCAGCACGCTGAGGCTCAGGTTGTCGTGCCCCATCACCAGGTCGAGCAGCGGGTGGGCGCGGCTGCCCAGGTCTTCGCTGCGCAGGTCGACCCGCAGGTTGTGCTCGACTTGCAGCATCTTGCGCGCCAAGTCTTTGCGGGCGCGGCTGTCGAGCTCATGCTCGAGGGCGAACACCGCCAGGCAGGCCAGCAACAGCACCAGCGCAGCGCCCATCAGGGTCACGCCCAGGCCCAGGCGCAGCGACAGGCTGGCCTGGCGCATCAGCGCGCCTCCAGCACGTAGCCCACGCCGCGCAGGGTGTGGATCAGCTTGTCTTCGAACGGGTCGTCGATCTTGGCCCGCAAGCGGCGGATCGACACCTCGACCACGTTGGTGTCGCAGTCGAAGTTCATGTCCCACACCAAGGAGATGATCTGCGTGCGCGACAGCACTTCGCCGCTCTGGCGCATCAGCAGGTGCAAAAGGGCGAACTCCTTGGCGGTCAGGTCGATGCGCTGCCCGCCCCGGTAGGCGCGGTGGCGGCCGGGGTCCAGTTCCAGGTCGGCGACGCGCAGGGTGCTGGGCTGCATCTGCTGGTCGTTGCGGCGCAGCAGGCTGCGGATGCGCGCCAGCAGCTCGGGAAACTCGAACGGCTTGAGCAAGTAGTCATCGGCGCCCAGGTCCAGGCCCTTGACCCGGTCGGCCAGGCGGCCGTGGGCAGTGAGCATCATGATGCGCGTGGGCGACTCGGCGCGCAGGCGCTGCAGCACGGTCCAGCCATCGAGTTCGGGCAGGTTGACGTCGAGGATGACCAGGTCATAAGGCTGCTGGCGGGCCATGTGCAGGCCGTCGGTGCCGGTGTGGGCGCAATCGACCACGTAGCCGTTCTCGCGCAGGCCCTGCTGCAGGTAATCGGCGGTTCGCAGTTCGTCCTCGATGATGAGTAGGCGCATGGGGGGCTCGGGGCAATGGAAGGGGGGCGATTCTCGACCCTGTAGCTGCATCAGGGTCAAGCGGCAGGATGTTACGGCATGCGAAAGCGAAAACGGGGCAGATAACGGATTTGTAATCCTGGTGTTATCTGGCTGTCTGCCAGGGCCCAATCGCCGGCAAGCCGGCTCCCACAAAGATCGATGAAACTAGCAAAGACCCCTGTGGGAGCCGGCTTGCAGGCGATAGGGTCAGCGTTGACGCCACATTGCAAGACTGTAATCCCCCCCTCACCTTGGCGTTAGCTGCGCGTGGCTAGGATGGCCCTGTCTGATCGGTTATCACGAGGCAAGCACGATGAACCTGAGCAAATACCTGTTGCTGGCGACCCTCGCCCTGGGCAGCGCCAGCGTCTATGCCGAAGGGGGCGCGGAGCGCTCCCGGCAATTCTGGGAAGCCTTCCGCCAGGACCAGCAGCGCCTGCACGGCGACGACAAGCAGCAGGCGCTCGCCGAGCGTGAGCGCAAGGCCCAGGAAAACGCGCGCAAGGTGGCGCAGGACTGAGGCAACGGCACCTGCGCCGAAACAGCTCCTCGGCACAGGTGTGATTTGGGCGCCCCCAAGGGGCGCTTTTTTTATTTGCGCGCCAGCAACGTGGCGCGGCGCGGGGCCGGCAGGCCTTCGACGGTCTTGCTGTGGTCGTTCGGGTCGAGGAAGTCGCCCAGCGACTGGTAGCGCATCCACTCGGTGCTGCGCTGTTCCTCGACGCTGGTCACGCTCACATCCACGCAGCGCACGTCGCTGAAACCGGCACGCCGCAGCCAGCGCTCCAGCGCCGGCACCGAGGGCAGGTACCAGACGTTGCGCATCTGCGCGTAGCGGTCCTCGGGCACCAGCACTTGCTGCTCGTCACCTTCGATCACCAGCGTCTCCAGCACCAGCTCGCCGCCCTTGACCAGGCAGTCCTTGAGCGCCAGCAAGTGCTCGATGGGCGCGCGGCGGTGGTAGAACACGCCCATGGAGAACACCGTGTCGAACCCTTCGAGGTTGGCCGGCAGGTCTTCCAGGGCGAAGGGCAGGTGCCAGGCGGGCAGCTCGGGCAGGTACTGCTGCACGGCCTGGAACTGGCAGAAGAACAGCCAGTTGGGGTCGACGCCGATGACCATGTCGGCACCGGCGCCGAGCATCCGCCACTGGTAGTAGCCATTGCCACAGCCCACGTCGAGCACGCGCTTGCCCTTGAGGTCCAGGTGCGGGCCGACCCGCGACCACTTCCAGTCCGAGCGCCATTCGGTGTCCACGTGCACGCCGAACAGGTCGAACGGCCCTTTGCGCCAGGGCGACAGCCCCATCAGCGCATCGCGCACTTGGGCGCGGGTGGCGTCGTCGCAGTCGCAATCCAGGCGCAGGCCCTCGGCCAGGTCGACCACGCTCGGTTGCAGGGCTGGCAAGGCGTCCAGCGCGCCGCGCCAGCGGTCGAGGTCGCCGTGGCCTTTTTCCAGCTTGGCATCCAGTTGCGCTTGCAGGCCTTGCGACCAGGAAGCCAGGGGCGTGCCCGCCAGGCGGCGGACGAGGGGAGACAGATCGATCATGGCAGGGCTATCAACGAGGCAAAGTTAAGGCATTGGAACCACGGCACCACCTTGCTGAAGCCTGCCGCACGCAAGCGCTCGGTGTGGGCCTGCAGGGTGTCGGGCTTCATCACGTTCTCGATGGCACTGCGTTTCTGGGCGATTTCCAGCTCGCTGTAGCCATTGGCGCGTTTGAAGTCCAGGTGCAGTTCATTGAGCAGGGCCTGTTCCTCGTCGTCGGCGAAACGCAGTTTCTCCGAGAGGATCAGTGCGCCGCCGGGGAGCAGGGCTTGGCGGATGCGCCCGAGCAGCGCCAGGCGCTGATCGGGGGCGATGAACTGCAGGGTGAAGTTCATCGCCACCACCGAGGCAGGCTCGAAGGGCAGGGCCAGGATGTCGGCCTCCAGCACCTGCACCGGCAGCAGTTCCTGGAACATCGAGTCTTGCGCGGTGAGGTACTGCCGGCAGCGGTCGACCATGGCCGCCGAGTTGTCCACGGCGATCACCTGGCAGCCCTCGCTGCGCACATGGCGGCGCAGCGACTGGGTGACGGCACCCAACGAGGCGCCGAGGTCGTACAGCCTGGTGTGCGGCTGGGCGAAACGCGCCGCGAGCACGCCGAGGTTCTCGACGATGGTCGGGTAGCCGGGCACCGAGCGCTTGATCATGTCCGGGAACACGCGCACCACGTCTTCGTTGAAGGCGAAGTCGGGCACCTGTTCCAGAGGTTGAGAGAAGAGGCGGTCGGGGGATTGGCTCACGGCAGGCTCAAGCGTGGGTGATGAGGGGGCAATATTCTAGCCAAAAGCGGCCGTGGCTGCCTATTTATCAGACCGAAGCGACAGAAGAGCCTGCAGGAGAAAGGGCGAATGTTTGCCGAGGTCGTTGCAGCCCGAAAGCGGCTGTCGAAGCGGCCTGAACGGCGTTCAATTCACCTTGATGGCACAGTCGAACGTCTGCACAGGGCGTACTTCCGGCGCCCACGGCTGCTGATAGACCAGCACCAGATGCCCCTCACCGGCTGCGCGGGCTTCGAAGCGCCAGCTGGAAATACCCGAGCTGCCAACGATACCGGCGTCCTCGGGGGCGCTGTAGACCTCGGGGCCGAGGCTGCGCAGCACGTTCGAGGCGGGGTTCTGCACCAGCCAGCGGTAGCCGGTGGTGGGGTTGCTGGGGAGGGTCAGGGTCAGCGCCTGGCCAACTTGCAGGCGCTTGGGGCATTCGCTTTCGGCGTCCAGTTCCACAGCTTGTTTGGGCTGCTGGGCGCAGGCGGTGAGCAGGGCGAGGCTCAGGGGAACGAGCAGACGAGGGGCGGTCATGGTGGCTCCGAAGGCTGGCGATGGCCTGAGGATAACCGAAGCCGATGAGAATTTGTGCTGGTGCTTGAGGCCTCATCGCCGGCAAGCCGGCTCCCACAGGTTTGGCGAAATCCCGTGGGAGCCGGCTTGCCGGCGATCAGGCCAGTGCAGGTCAGAACAGCACTTTCGCCACGTCGGCAAAGCGTTTGGCGAAATGCACCGTCAGCCCTTCACGCAGGTACTCCGGCAGTTCCTCGAAGTCGCCACGGTTGGGCTCGGGCAGAATCAGCTCGAAAATCTTCTGCCGCCGCGCCGCAATCACCTTCTCGCGCACGCCGCCAATCGGCAGCACCTGGCCGGTGAGCGTCAGCTCGCCGGTCATCGCCACGCCTTTTTTCGGCGCCTGGTCGCGGGCCAGCGACAGCAGGGCGCTGGCCATGGTGATGCCAGCACTCGGGCCGTCCTTGGGCGTGGCGCCCTCGGGGACGTGCAGGTGGATGAAGGCCTCATTGAAGAAGGCCGGATCCCCGCCGAACTGCTTGAGGTTGGAGCTGACGTAGCTGTAGGCGATTTCAGCGGACTCCTTCATCACGTCACCCAGCTTGCCGGTGAGCTTGAAGCCACGGTTGAGGGTGTGGATCCGGGTCGCCTCGATCGGCAGCGTGGCGCCGCCCATGCTGGTCCAGGCCAGGCCCGTGATGACGCCCTTGCCGGCCAGCACCTGTTCGCTGCGAAACACCGGCATGCCCAGTGCGGCTTCAAGGTCCTTGGTGCCGATCTTGAGCTTGGCATCCGGGTCTTCCAGCAGCTTGAGCACGGCCTTGCGCACCAGCTTGCCCAGCTGTTTTTCCAGCTGCCGCACGCCGGCTTCGCGGGCATAGCCCTCGATCACCATGCGCAGGGCGCTGTCGCTGATGCTCAGGCTGGCCTTGGCGACGCCGGCCTTGTCCAGTTGCTTGGGCCACAGGTGGCGCTTGGCGATGGCCAGCTTCTCTTCGGTGATGTAGCCCGAGAGGCGGATGACTTCCATGCGGTCGAGCAGCGGCCCGGGGATCGAGTCCAGGGTGTTGGCGGTGCACACGAACAGCACCTTGGACAGGTCCAGGCGCAGGTCCAGGTAGTGGTCGAGGAAATCGACGTTCTGCTCGGGGTCGAGGGTTTCAAGCAGCGCCGAGGCGGGGTCGCCCTGGTAGCTCTGGCCCATCTTGTCGATTTCGTCGAGCATGATCACCGGGTTCATCACCTCGACATCCTTCAACGCCTGCACCAGCTTGCCCGGCTGGGCGCCGATGTAGGTGCGGCGGTGGCCCTTGATCTCCGCCTCGTCGCGCATGCCGCCGACACTGAAGCGGTAGAACGGCCGGCCAAGGGATTCGGCGATGGACTTGCCGATGCTGGTCTTGCCCACCCCAGGCGGGCCGACCAAGAGCACGATGGAGCCGCTGATCTCGCCCTTCCAGGCGCCCACGGCGAGGAATTCGAGGATGCGTTCCTTGATGTCGTCAAGGCCGGCATGGTGCTGGTCGAGCACCTTGCGCGCATGCTTGAGGTCGAGCTTGTCCTTGCCGTACACGCCCCAGGGCAGGGCGGTGGCCCATTCCAGGTAGTTGCGGGTGACGGCGTATTCGGGCGAGCCGGTTTCGAGGATGGCCAGCTTGCCCATCTCTTCGTCGATACGCTTCTTGGCCTGCTCGGGCAGGGTCTTGCCTTGCAGGCGCTGCTCGAACTGCTCGAGGTCGGCGCTGCGGTCGTCCTTGGTCAGGCCCAGCTCCTGCTGGATGACCTTGAGCTGCTCCTTGAGGAAGAACTCGCGCTGGTGCTCGCCGATCTGCCGGTTGACCTCGGCGGAAATCTCGTTTTGCAGGCGCGCCACCTCGACTTCCTTGCGCAGCATCGGCAGGACCTTTTCCATGCGCTTGAGCATGGGCACGCAGTCGAGCACTTCCTGCAGCTGGTTGCCGGTGGCCGAGGTCAGCGCCGCGGCGAAGTCGGTGAGCGGCGACGGGTCGTTGGGGCTGAAGCGGTTTAGGTAGTTCTTCAGCTCTTCGCTGTACAGCGGGTTGAGCGGCAGCAGTTCCTTGATCGCATTGATCAGGGCCATGCCATAGGCCTTGACCTCGTCGGTCGGCTCGGCCAGCTGGCGCGGGTATTCGACCTCGACCAGGTAGGGCGGGCGATGGTGCTTGAGCCAGGTGCGGATGCGTACCCGGGTCAGGCCCTGGGCAACGAACTGCAGCTTGCCGTTCTCGCGGCTGGCGTGATGCACCTTGACCAGGGTGCCGTACTCCGGCAGCGCCGAGGTGTCGAAGTGGCGGTGGTCTTCAGGCGGGGTGTCCATGAAGAACAGCGCCAGGGAGTGGTGCGGGGTCTTGGCCACCAGGTCGAGGGTTTCGGCCCACGGTTCTTCGTTGACGATCACCGGCAGCACCTGGGCCGGGAAGAACGGGCGGTTGTGGATCGGGATCACGTAGACCTTGTCCGGCAGTTGCTGGCCGGGCAGGGCGAGGGCGTGGCCGGCTTCGGCCTGGGTATCGAGGTGTTCGGCTTCGCGGTGTTCGTCGGGTTGTTCCGGGAAATCCTGCTGGTCGCTCATGGGGCACCTGCGTGAATGACTATGGTGCTTAGATGGGGCGCGGGGGGAAGGGTTTCAATGGTAGACGAAGGCAGCAGGGGAGCGCTTTCATCTTCGCGCCCGTACCGGCCACATCGCCGGCAAGCCGGCTCCCACAGGCAGAGCCCCTGTGGGAGCCGGCTTGCCGGCGATGTGGCGGTGGCTTACTCAGCCAATTTGTAAGCGATGATGTAATCGCCCATCTTGGTACCCAGCGAACCGTGGCCGCCGGCGACGATCAGCACGTACTGCTTGCCGTCCTTGCCGGTGTAGGTCATCGGCGTGGCCTGGCCACCCGCTGGCAGGCGCGATTTCCACAGCTCCTTGCCGTTGTTCACGTCATAGGCGCGCAGGTACTGGTCCAGGGTACCGCTGAGGAAGCCCACGCCACCTGCAGTGACGATCGAGCCGCCCATGCTCGGCACGCCCACCGGCAGGCCGATCGGCACCGGGGTGCTGTCACGGGTGGTGCCGTTCTTGCGCTTCCACACCACCTTGTTGGTGAACAGGTCGATGGCGGCCACGTAGCCCCAGGCCGGCGCCTGGCACGGCACGCCCAGCGGCGACATGAACGGGTGCATGGTCACAGCATAGGGTGCGCCGGTGTTGGGCTGCACGCCGCTGGTCTCGCTTTCGCGCTTGCTGCCGGCGGCCACTTGTTCACGCGGCACCATCTTCGACACGAAGGCCATGTAGTTGGGCGAGGTGAACAGCAGCTGGCGCACCGGGTCGACCGACACGCTGCCCCAGTTGAACACGCCGACGTTGCCCGGGTACACCAGGCTGCCCTGTTCGGACGGCGGGGTGTACTGGCCTTCGTAGCGCAGTTCGCGGAACTGGATGCGGCATAGCATCTGGTCGAACGGCGTGGCGCCCCACATGGCCTGTTCGGTCAGCTCGGGGCCGAGCAGGTTGAGGTCGGAGCGGGCCTGGGTCGGTGCGGTGTGGTCACCCTTGACGGCGCCCTGCGGCACCGGGATCTCGCGGATCGGCACGATCGGCGTGCCGTCGCGGCGGTCCAGCACGTACAGGCTGCCCTGCTTGGTCGGCACGATGATCGCCGGCTTCACGTCGTCCTTGGTCTTCAGGTGCACCAGGGTCGGCTGGCTGCCAACGTCCATGTCCCACAGGTCGTGGTGGGTGAACTGGTAGTTCCAGCGGGCCTTGCCGGTGGCCAGGTCCAGGGCGACCACGCCGGCGCTGTACTTCTCGGCGCCTGGGGTGCGGTCGGCGCCCCACTGGTCAGGGGTCTGGTTGCCCAGGGGCAGGTAGACCATGCCCAGTTCTTCATCGACGCTGGCCAGCGACCACATGTTGGCCGAGTTGCGGCTGTACTGCTTGCCGGGGGCCAGGGGCTTGGTGTCGTCGGGGTTGTTGCTGTCCCAGTTCCACACCAGGCGCCCGTCGTGCACGTCGTAGGCGCGAATGACGCCGGACGGCTCGTTGGTCGACTCGTTGTCGGTGACGTGGCCGCCGATGATCACCAGGCTGCGGGTGATCGCCACCGGCGAGGTGGAGTAGTAGCCGCCGGCGGTGAACGGGCCGATGCCGGTGGTCAGGTCGATCGCGCCCTGGTTGGCGAAGCCTTCGCAGACCTTGCCGTTGTCGGCATTGATGGCGATCAGGCGGGCATCGGCGGTGGGCAGGTAGAGGCGGCGCGGGCAGGCCTGGGCCACGGCTTGGCCGGCGTCGGAGACTTTCGGCGCGGGGCTGCCGTCACGGCTGACGTAGGCATTTTCGTCATAGTACGAGACGCCGCGGCAGGTCATGTGGGCAAAGCCCTTGAAGGTGCCGACCGGGGTCTTGATCTGCGGGTCGAAGCGCCAGATCTCGGCACCGGTGTCCGGGTCCAGGGCCAGCACCTTGCTGTGCGGCGTGCAGGCATAGAGCATGCCGTTGGCCTTGAGCGGGGTGTTCTCGTTGGTCAGCTCGACCGGGTCCTTGTCGGTCGGCAGGTCGCCGGTGCGGATGCGCCAGGCCTCTTCCAGGCGATAGGCGTTCTGCGGGGTGATCTGGCGCAGCGGCGAATAACGGTCGCCATGCTCGGTGCGGCCATAGGCCTGCCAGTCGCCGTCGGGCATGGCCGGGGCGGCGCTGCCCATTTCGCTGTTGTCGCGGCCGAGTTCGCCAAACACCTCACCTGGGTGGGTGAACTGGCTGCCCAGGGCACAAGCGCCCGAGGCCAGCACGGCAACACCGAGCAGCGCGGTGTTGGCCTTGGCCGCCGGGCCGATCAGCGGGCGGCGTGCCCACGGCAGCAGCAGCACCACGCCGATGGCGAACCACAGGGAAAGGCGCGGCACCAGCTGCCACCAGTCCAGGCCCACTTCGAGCAAGGCCCACACTGTACTGCCCAGCAGCACCAGGCCATACAGGCCCAGGGCGATGCGCCGGCGAGCCAGCAGCAGGGCGCCCGAGAGGGCAAAGCCGATACCGGCAATCACGTAGTAAAGCGACCCGCCGAGCTGGCTCAGCTTGATCCCGCCGGCCAACAGGGCCAGGCCCATCAGCAACAGCAGTACGCCCACGAGGCGCGGTAGCCAGCGGCTTCCATTCTTGGCACCGTCAGTGCTCATCGTATGTTCTCCGTTAGGTTGAAAGTTGTCAGAACGTGCTCTGGATCTTCAGGCCGGCGATCACCGCGTCGTCGACCTGCGACACCCCGCCCGGATGGCGGATGTACTGCAGGTTCGGGCGCACGGTGAGCCAGTCGGCCAGGTGAATGCCGTAGTAGAGTTCGGCGCTGTACTCGGTGTCCTGCACGGGCAGGTAGCCGGGATTGTCGTAGTCGTCGAGCCCGGCGGCCTGGTTGGCCAGGCGGGCGTTCTTGCGGTAGGCGGGATTGACGTGCACGCGGGCCAGGGCGAAACCGATGTCGTCCTGGCTGCGGGCGTCGAAGGGGCCCTTGAATAGCAGTCCTGCCTGAACATAGTTGTCGATGGCATTGGTCTTCTTGTCGTGCACCGTGGCGTTGGCGAACAGGCTCAGGCCGCGCGACTGGTCGGAAGCCTGCGCAGTGATCTGCTGCTGGGCGCCGATCCACAGGCCGTGCTTGCTCGAACTGCTGCGGTAAGCGGCGCCACTGATGGCGGCCGGCTGGCCGTTGCTGTCCTTGAGAACATCCTGTGCCTTGGCATTACTGTAGTAGTAGCCGGCGCGATATTCCCCTTTCAGGCCATTGACCGCCGGGCTCCACACCAGTTCGACCGGCATCACGGCGCCTTGGGTGCCGCTGCCGCTGAGCTTGAAGCCATTGCCCGACTCGAGGTTGGAGGGGTTCTGCTCGAACACGCCAACCTGGGCGTAGAGGGCGTCGCTGAGGTTGTAGCGCACGCGCAGGGCCCACTGGCTGACCGGCCAGTTGTACCAGATGCTGCCGGCCCAGTTGCCCACCTGCGAGCCGCAGAAGGCCAGGTTCTGGAAGTCGCAGGGGAAGCTGTTGAAGTCCTCGCCTTGGCCGAAGCGGCCGAATTTCACGTCCAGGGCGCCGTCGAAGTACTTCTGCTTGATCCACATCTGCGTCAGCCGCCAGGTTTCACCCCGGCCCCAGACCTCCTGGGCGGAAGTGAAGCCGCCGACACGCGGGTCGTTGATGCGGTCGTTGCTGATGTTGTCGCCGTGGCGTTCGGTCACCGTCAGCTGCAGTTCGGTGGCTTGCCAGCCAAGGACCTTCTCCAGGTCCAGGTGGCTGCCAAAGGTGAACTGGTCGCTGTAGCGCGCGGTGCGGTCATGGTCGTAGCCGCCGTGCAGGTTGCTGCCCATTTCGCCGGTGTAGCCGAGGGTGAATGCGTAGCCTTTTTCCAGCAGCTCGCTGCGGGTGCCGCCCCAGTCACCGAGCATCCAGGGGGAATCGCTGGCGAAGGGCTCGCTGGCGCTGGCAGGGGTGGCCAGGGCGCCGAGGGCCAGGCCGATGTAGCAGGGTTTGGGCAGTTGGAGCATGAGATAGCGCTATCTTCTGATTATTGAGAAAACCGCAAGCGCATCGAAGGTGTGGACCTTCAACGAATAGGGCGACAAAGGGGTTAGATGAAGCGATTCAGCTTGCGGTGGGGAGGATATAGGGGAATTTGTAAGAAAAAAAGACAAATTGTCGCAGTGGATTGTTGCCAATCGGGTAACAGTTGAGGGACATCACCTTGTGGGAGCGGGCTTGCCCCGCGAACACGGGCGAAGCCCGTGCCAGCCTGCTCTGCTGCCTGAGCCGGCCTCTTCGCGGGGCGAGCCCGCTCCCACAGATGGCGCTTGCGATCAGAAGGTCGTGCGCAAACCCACCTCCACGCTACGCCCAGGTGCCGGTGCAATATCGCGCAGGATCGAGCTGGCATAGCGCACGGTCTGGTCCGTCAGGTTCTCGCCGCGCACGAAGGCCAGCCACTGGCTCTGGCCGATGTCGAAGCGGTAACCCACGCTCGCCCCCAGCGTGGTATAGCCGTCGGTGCTGGTTTCGTTGGCCGGCGTGCGGTGCTGCGAGGCGGCATGTTGCACATCCACCCGCGCCTGCCAGCGCTCCAGCTCCCACACCAGGCCGCTGTTCAGGCGCAGCGGTGCAATGCGCGGCAACGGCTCGCCGCTGTCGAGATTCTTCGCCCGGGTGTAGTCGCCCGACAGCTCCAGGGCAAAGTTGCCATATTGGTTTTGCAGCAGTTGCCAGCGGTCCTGGGCCTCGATGCCATAGAACCGCGCCCGCACGCCCTGGTACTGGTACTCGGGGAAGTCGCCATGGTCGTGATCGTGGTCGTGGTCATGGTCCTCCTCGCCATGGTCATGGTCGTGGCCTTCGCGCAGGTTGCCGGTGCCGATCAGCCCGATGTAGTTGCGAAAGTGGCTATAGAAGACCCCGACGCTGCCCTTGTGGGTGCCGTTGTCGAAGCGCAGGGCCAGGTCGGCGGAAATGGCCTTTTCCTTGTTCAGGCTCGCATCGCCGACCTCGTAGGCCCCGGTGGCGACGTGGGCGCCGTTGGCGTACAGCTCGTAGAACGTCGGGGCCCGTTCGGTGTAGCCGAGGTTGGCGGCCAACGACCAGACCGGGTCGAGCTGGTACAGCGCCCCGGAAGACAGGCTGTAGGCGTTGAAGCTGCTGGCGCTGTCGGCGTCGGCGAAGGTTTCGTTGCCCTTGGCGTCCGGGTCCACGCGGGTATGTTCCAGGCGCGCGCCCAGGCTCAGGTTCAAGCGTTCGGTGGCTTGCCATTGCTCGAGCATGAACAGCGCCAGGCTGTCGGTGTCGGTGTGTGGCACGAAAGCTTCTTCGCCCAGTGCCGAGAACTCGTTGCGGCTGACCTGGGCGCCGACCACGCCTTCGATTGGGCCCAGGGGTTGGTGGCGAGCCTCGACGCGCGCCTCGTAACCCTTGTTCTTGAAGGTGGTGTGCACCTCGCCGCTTTCGATTTCACGGTGCTGGTAGTCGGTATAGCCGGCATCGACCTTGACCGAACTGAACGGGCCGTCCAGGTCGCGCAGCTCGGAGGCGAAACCGTAGTGGTCCTGCTGCATGTCCAGGCGCACGCCGGGCTCGGCAACCGAGCCGTAGTTGCTGTCGTAGCGGCTGTAGGACAGGCCGGTGTAGCCGTGGTCCCAGTGGTAGGCGCCGCCGATCGCCCCGCCATCCTGGCGGCCGTCGCTGTTGTCCAGGCGGTGCTTGCTGCCGGTGTCGTCGGCGCTGCGCACGTTCGAGCTGCGCGCGTAGCCGGGGATGCGCAGGTCGTTGAACTGGCGGCTGTTGGCGTCCAGGTGCAGAGCGAAGGCGCCGTCGCCGGCCTCGAGCTTGCCGGCGCTGCTGCGGGTGGTGTCGGCGCCGCCGTAGCGCAGCTCACCGGCGCCGTGGATGCCTTCGATCGGCGCGTCCGGGATGCGGTTGTCGAAGGTGTTGACCACGCCGCCGATGGCGTTGCCGCCATACAGCAGGGCGGCGGGGCCGCGGACGATTTCCACGCGCTCGACGGTGACGGGGTCGAGTGGCACGGCGTGGTCGTAGGACAGCGACGAGGCGTCCAGGGCGCCGACGCCGTTACGCAGGATGCGGATGCGGTCGCCGTCCAGGCCACGGATGACCGGGCGGCTGGCGCCCGGGCCGAACCAGGTCGAGGCCACGCCAGGCTGTTTGTTGAGGGTCTCGCCGAGGCTGCCGTGTTGCTGTTGCAGCAGGTCGTCACCGGCGAGCACCGTGCTCGGCGCCGCGAGTTGGTGGTTGCCCAGCGGGTTGGCGGTGATGACCTGGGGTTCGAGTTCCACGGCCTGGCTGGGCGAGGCGGCGAACCATAGGGCGAGGGTGAGGGGGGAGAGGCGGAGCGGGATGTGCAGCATGGGGCTGTGACGTTCCTTGGCAGATGCTTTTGTGTTGTTACAATATAACATCACTATTTCAGCACAGAGGATTTACCCCTGGCCAGCGCTTTTTCACCGGCCACTGCAGGTCCCACCCGTCACTACACTCGTGTAAGGTGCGCATCTTTTCCCCGCTGGAGCACTGGCATGAGCACGGCCCAACACAACGCGCTGCACGGCAAGACCCTCGAACAGATCCTCACCGAGCTGGTGGCGCACTACCAATGGGAGGGGCTGGCCGAGCGCGTGGACGTGCGCTGTTTCAAGAGCAACCCGAGCATCAAGTCGAGCCTGACCTTCCTGCGCAAGACGCCCTGGGCGCGGGAGAAGGTCGAGCAGCTCTACGTGAAACTGCAGCGCAAGGCCTGACATGCCGCGCCATCCCTGGCTGACCGCGATGGCCGTGCTGGGCTGGCTGGGGCTCGCGGTGCAGGTGTACCTGGTGCTGCTGGCCCGCTGGCAGGAGCAGGCCAGCCTCATCGGTGGGCTGATCAACCTGTTCGGCTATTTCACGGTGCTGACCAATACCTTGGTGGCGACGGTGGTGAGCTACGCGGCATTCGGCCGCGAAGGCGGCGCCAAGCGCTTGTTCCTGTCGCCAGCGGTGAGCTCGGCCGTGGCCGCCAGTATCATCCTGGTGGCGCTGGCCTACAGCCTGTTGCTGCGCCATCTGTGGCACCCGCAGGGGTGGCAGTGGCTGGCGGACGAGCTGCTGCACGATGTGATGCCGGTGCTGTATGCGGTGTACTGGTGGTTTGCCGTGCCCAAGGGCCACTTGCGGCTCTGGCACCTGGCGGTGTGGGCGTTGTACCCGGCGGTGTATTTTGCCTATGCGCTGTGGCGGGGCAGCGAGATCGGGCTGTATGCGTATCCGTTCATCGATGTGGCGAGCCTGGGTTTTGGGCAGGTGATGCTCAATGCGCTGGGGGTGCTGGCGGGGTTCTGGGGGATCGGGCTGGTGCTGTTGGGGCTTGATCGCTGGAAAGGGCGGCGGGTGCGTACATTTGCTTAGCCTGTAGCGGCCCTATCGCCGGCAAGCCGGCTCCCACGGGTTCCCCACATGATTGAAATTGTGGGGGTACCTGTGGGAGCCGGCTTGCCGGCGATGGGGCCGGTGAAGACCAAGCCGATCACTCGTCGTCAGCAGAACCTTCCGCTCGCCAGTAGGCCGCCGCCTTGAGCGCATCTTCGGCAACGCCCTTCTCCAGCAACAAGGCCTTGGCCTGCCGAGTCAGCGACTTCTCCAGGGCTACCCAGCTGTACAGCTTGCCTTCGGGCAAGCTCAGCCCCTTCAGCAACGCCAGCAAATCCTCATCGCGCCTCACCCAGACCACTTCTACCTGCGCCCGGCTCGGCAACGGCTGGCGCTCCTGCTCATCCTCGATCTGCACCACCGCCAGCACCCGGCGCCCTGCCGGCAGTTCCTCCAGGCGTCGGCCGATAGCGGGGATGGCCGTCTCGTCGCCAATCAGCAGGTAGCTGTCGAAGATATCCGGCACCACCATCGAGGCGCGCGGCCCGGCAATGTTCAGCGTCTGCCCGGGCGCCGCCTGGGCTGCCCAGGTCGAGGCCGGGCCATCGCCATGCAGCACGAAGTCGATGTCCAGTTCGAGGTTGGCCAGGTCGATGCGCCGCGGCGTGTATTCGCGCATGGTCGGCCGCACGGCACCGTCGCGCCCCAGGTTGCCGGCGTCGATGGCCTGCTGCTGCTCGGGCGTTTCGGCAAACAGCAGCTTGATGTGGTCGTCGCTGCCCAGGCTGGTGAAGCCTTGCAGCTGCGCGCCACCCAAGGTGATGCGGCGCATGCGCGGGGTCAGTTCGGTGACCCGCAGTACCTGCAGGCTGCGCTGGCGGATTTCGTGGTTGACGCGGTGGATGCTGTCACTCATGGGGAATCTCCGTAGCGGTGTCGGCCGGCCCGGCGGCGATGGCCTTGGCGGTTTCGTTGAGTAGGTTGCACACCCGCTGGATTTCATCGGGGCTCCAGTGGCCGCTGTGCATGTGCAGGGCATGGCGCAGGTTGCCGACCGCTTCGTGGATCTGTGGCGGGCGGTCGTGACCACGCAGGGCGCGCTTGCTGACTTCGATGCGCATGCGCACGCCGTCTAGGGCCACGGCCTGTTCACCGAGGGCGCTGCGGCCGGCGTCGGTGATGGCGTACAGGCGTTTGCTGCCCTGCACCTGGCCGCTGATCAGTTCGGCTTCCTCGAGGAAGTTGAGGGTGGGGTAGATGACCCCGGGGCTGGGCGTGTAGCTGCCGTCGAAGAGGTTTTCGATCTGGCGGATCAGGTCGTAGCCGTGCCCGGGCTGTTCGGCCAGCAGCGACAGCATCAGCAGTTTCAGGTCGCCGGGGGCGAATACCCGAGGGCCGCGCTCACCGCGGCCGGGGCGGCGTTCGAAGGGGTCATGGGCGTAAGGGTCGCGCATGAGGGTGAGGCTCCGTCGTTTAGATATATCGCAAGATATTACTCAAGATATATCTAAAGACAAGCCTCTAAATGCGGATGATTATCATCTAAATATTCGATGAGTCCTTTTCGTGCATGGCCACTTGCGGCGCCTTGCATTCGTTGGGGTTGCCCGGCTCCAGGTACGGCATGAGGATTGGTGCCATGCCCTTGAGCACTTGCACGGGCAGCGCCGAGGTGAACTTGAACGCCTCCGCCGAGCGCCCGGGGACGAACGCGGTCAGGGTGCCGAAGTGGTTGTCGCCGAGGAAGAACACGAAGGTGGCGGTGCGGTTCAGCGAGCGCGAGCCGATCAGCCGCCCGCCCGCGCCGAAGCTCTCGATGCGGTTGTCGCCGGTGCCGGTCTTGCCGCCCATCACCAGCGGTGTGCCGTCATGCAGCTTGAAGCTGCCGGAGATGCGCCGCGCGGTACCGGCATCGACCACTTGCGACATCGCGCCCTTGAGCGCGCGGGCCACTTCCACCGGCAGGATCCGCTGGCCGCGGTCGGGGTCGCTGACCAGCTTGGTTTCGTAGGGCGTGTTGGCGGCGAAGTGCAGGGTGTCGATGCGCAGGGTCGGCAGGCGGATGCCGTCGTTCTGGATGATCCCGACCAGTTCCGACAAGGCCGCCGGGCGGTCGCCCGAGCTGCCGATGGCGGTCGCCAGCGACGGCACCAGGTGGTCGAAGGGGTAGCCCACGCGCTTCCAGCGCTGGTGGATGTCGGTGAAGGCCTCGATCTCGACCATGGTGCGGATGCGGCTGTCACGGGCGCCCGGGTAGCGGCTCTTGAACAGCCAGCCATACACCTCCTGGCGCTCGAAACGGCTGGCATTGACCATTTCGGTCAAGGTCGCGCTCGGGTTCTTCAGCAGGTAGCCGAGCAGCCACAGGTCCAGCGGGTGCACCTTGGCGATGTAGCCCTGGTCGGGCAGGTCGTACTTGCCGGGGCCGTAGGCTTCGTACATCTCCGCCAGGCGGCCGTCGGTGAGCTTGCCCAGGGCAATCTTGTCGTCCTTGCTGTGGGCGCGGACGAAGGCGTTGAAGGTTTCCTGGCCGGCTTCGGGGAACAGGTAGCGGTGCACCGCCGCCAGGCGCTGCGGGGTCACGCGCATGCTGTCGATGAAGGTGTCCAGGCGTTGCTGCGAGGTCTTGCGCTGGTACTTCTTCCAGAAGCGCATCAGGTAGTTGGTGCCTTCCTTGTCGGCGAAACGCGCCAGGTATTCCTGGCGGCGTGGGTCGGAATCGTCCTTGAGCAGCGGCACCCGGTTGAACGGCTGCTGGTAGGTCACGTAGCGCACCAGGTCGCGCATCAGGCGAATGAACGGCAGGTTGATCGACTCGCGCAGGGCTTCCTTGAGGGTCGGGTTGCGGTTGTTGTCTTCCTTGCGGAAGTTGTTGAACACGTGCATGCCGCCGCCGGTGAAGAACGCCTCGCCGGTGTTGGCCGAATACTTGCGCTCAAGGGCGGCGTCGAGCATGGCGTCCAGGCTCTGGTTCTTGCTGTTCTGCGCCAGCCACTCCAGCGACCACTGGGTGATGCGGTCAAGCTCGGCGACTTCCACCTTCTTGAGCTCGGCGGCGGGTTTGCCGGCGTACTTGTCGTGCAGCTCGGCGATGATTTCCAGGTAGGTGGTGAGCACCCGCAGCTTGGCGGTGGAGCCCAGCTCCAGCTTGCTGCCTTCGTTGATGTCGAAGGGCTGGTCGGTGCTGTCGGTCTGCACCCGCACCCGCGAGCCATCGGCGGTGCGTTCGAACAGGGTGAAGCTGTAGCGCACCTGGTCGGTGGTCTTGGAGGTCAGCAGGCGCTCGCCGATCAGGCCCATCTGCGCGGCGAACACCGGGTCGGAGAGGTTTTTCAGGTACTGGCTGGCCTGCATCTGCAGGTCGGCCTGCAAGGTGCTGGTGGCCGACACGTCGAGGCGGTCGAGGTCGTACAGCGGGCGGTTGAGCATGGCGGCCAGGCGGTTGCGCGCCAGGCTGATGCCCTTGTTGGTGATGATCGGCACGATGGTCGGTTGCGCCACCCAGTCGCGGTACACCGCCTTGCTGGCCAGCGCCGCGTCGGCCAGGGGGCGGTCGATGACACTGCTGGCGGCCAGCACGCGGATGTGCGAATCGGTAAGGTCGGCCAGCTCCACCCGGCCTTTGGACAGGTAATGCGAGGGGCGCCGCTGGGCGATCATCAGCGACAGCACCTGGCGCAGGGCCAGGCCGCGCGCGGCCATGCTGTCGGGGTCGGTGGCGGTGGAGGTGAGGGCCTGGTTGACCTGGTCGAAATCGGCGCCGTACCACACCCGCAGGCCTTCGGCCATGCCATGCACCTCGCCATGCCCGGGTACCGCTGACAGCGGCACGCTGTTGAGGTAGTCACGCACGATGCGCTGGCGGGCTTCGGTGGTGTCGGTACCGCCCTGGTAGGCGCGCACGCTGGCGGAAATCATCTGGCGGATCTTCTCTGCGCCAGACACGGTCAGGCCGTCGGGCGAGTGGCGGTATTTTTCCAGCTGGGTCGCCAGGGTGCTGCCACCGGCCGACTGGCCTGGCAGGGCCAGGTACTTGGCGATCTGGCTGTAGGCGGCCTTGGCAAAGCGCGGCCAGTCCACGGCCGGGTTGTTTTTCGGGTCTTGCGGGTCGAGCAGGTCGCGGTTTTCGATGAACAGCAGGCTGTTGACCATCACCGGCGGGATGGCCGCGAAACTGGGGTACAGGTGCTGGGGGTAGTTGTACTGGTAGAGGGTGTCGCCACGGCAGTCGGTGATCGCCAGGCCCGCCTGGATTTTCTCGATGTAGGGGGCGAACAGGCCGTGGTCGACGTAGTTCATCAGGGCCGGCGAGAACTTCACCTGTTCGCTGATCAGGTAGTCGCGCTTGAGCAGGCGTGGCAGGAATTCGCCCAGCGCGCTGTAGCCCAGGCGCTTGTCGAACGGCCCGTCACCGGGGTAGACGATGGCGTCGCTGGGGCCAGGCTGCAGCGAGTAGGTGAGGGTGGTGGCCAGCTTGCTGAATTCGCGCGACTGCAGCTCGGAGGTGCGAAATTCATCATAGGCGGCAAAGCCGATGGCCACGATCGCCACCAGCAGGATCAACACAATCAGCCGCCACCACAGCCGACGCTTGCGAGTGGGCTTCGGCGGTGGCGTCTCGGCCAGAGGTGGTTCGGGTGCTTCCGTTCTGGTTGGTTCCGATTGCCACAGTGCGCCCATAGTCTTCAATCCGGCCAGGTAATTTCTCGTTACTTGCCTGAAGCTTAGACGGTGACAGCAGGCGGTGAAAAAATTGTAGGAAGAGTAGAAAACTGATGTGGGATATGCGGCTTTGGTGTTGGTTTCTTCCGACGGCGATATTGCTAGGGTGGCTGCACGGCGTGGGGGGATATGCCTTGGTCCCCCGACTTCTCGCCAAATTTCTGGATATTTACAGTGAAAAGCCCTACGTCGGGCTTCCTATACTGCTCGGCCCCTTCGCCCTGCCGGGCGCTCTATTCCGGCACACGGGCCGGCCCACAAGGCCAGCCTGGCGAGCCAACACCATGCCTATCGGCAGGTTGCGGCTGCACGAAGGTCAAATCCAATAACAAAATGAGGTTGTATTGCTATGCCAGTCGGCAACCACCCTGCCCATGCAGAGACCGCCCAGGGCGGCCCTCTCAAGCGTGAACTGGGCGAACGGCACATCCGTCTGATGGCGCTGGGCGCCTGTATCGGTGTCGGTCTCTTCCTCGGTTCGGCCAAAGCCATTGAAATGGCCGGGCCTGCCATCATGCTTTCCTACATCATTGGCGGCCTGGCGATCCTGGTGATCATGCGTGCGCTCGGCGAAATGGCCGTGCACAACCCGGTCGCCGGTTCGTTCAGCAGCTATGCGCAGGACTACCTTGGCCCACTCGCGGGCTTTCTCACCGGCTGGAACTACTGGTTCCTGTGGCTGGTGACCTGTGTTGCGGAAATCACCGCGGTGGCCATCTACATGGGCATCTGGTTCCCTGACGTGCCCCGCTGGATCTGGGCCTTGATGGCGCTGGGCAGCATGGGCGCGGTCAACCTGATCGCGGTCAAGGCGTTCGGTGAGTTCGAGTTCTGGTTCGCCCTGATCAAGATCGTCACCATCATCGCCATGGTGCTGGGCGGCATCGGCATCATTGCCTTCGGCTTCGGCAATGACGGCGTGGCAGTGGGTATTTCCAACCTGTGGAGCAACGGTGGCTTCATGCCCAATGGCGTGACCGGCGTGCTGATGTCGCTGCAGATGGTGATGTTCGCCTACCTGGGCGTGGAAATGATCGGCCTGACCGCCGGCGAAGCACGCAACCCGCAAAAAACCATCCCGCAGGCCATCGGCTCGGTGTTCTGGCGCATCCTGCTGTTCTATGTGGGCGCCTTGTTCGTGATCCTGTCGATCTACCCGTGGAACGAAATCGGCAGCCAGGGCAGCCCGTTCGTCATGACCTTCGAGCGCCTGGGCATCAAGACCGCCGCCGGCATCATCAACTTCGTGGTCATCACCGCGGCGCTGTCGTCGTGCAACGGCGGCATCTTCAGCACCGGGCGCATGCTCTACAGCCTGGCGCAGAACGGCCAGGCCCCGGCGGCGTTCGCCCGCACCTCGAAAAGCGGCGTGCCGCGCAATGCGCTGCTGCTGTCGATCGCAGCCTTGCTGCTGGGCGTGCTGGCCAATTACCTGGTGCCTGAGAAGGTGTTCGTCTGGGTGACGTCGATCGCCACCTTCGGCGCGATCTGGACCTGGGTGATGATCCTGCTGGCCCAGCTGAAATTCCGCGCCGGGCTGTCGAGCGCCGAGCGCAAGGCCCTGAAGTACCGCATGTGGCTGTGGCCGCTGAGCTCCTACCTGGCCCTGGCGTTCCTGGTGCTGGTGGTGGGCCTGATGGCCTACTTCGAGGACACCCGCGTGGCGCTGTACATCGGCCCGGCGTTCCTGGTGCTGCTGACGGCGTTGTACTACACCTTCCGCCTGGCGCCCAAGCAGGCGCAGGGCGTGGTCAGCCCAGCTGCCTGACAGGCTTGGGGGCCGCCTTCGGGCGGCCCTTTTGCAGGCAGATATCCTCGGTCGCTGTAGCCGTCTACTGGCATTTTTGTCAGTAGAACACCTTGCACCTATCGCCTAACGTGGCGTTCAGGGCAGGCAAGGAAGGCGTGACCGACCATGCAGCGCAGTGCACCCGCGTTTCTCAAATACCTGATCGTTGGCGTCTTCAATAGCGCCATCCACGTTGCAGCGTTCACTGCAATGCAGCTGATCGCCGGCACCGACCAGGCGACCAGCAACCTGACGGCCTTCTTCGTGGCGCTGTCGTTCTCCTTTGTGGCCAACTCCCGGTACACGTTCCGGGTGCCCCTGTCGCTCCCGCGCTACCTGTCGTTGGTGGTGTGCATGGGCAGCTTCAGCGTGGCCCTGGGGGCGCTTGCAGATGAGCAGGGGTGGCATCCGGCGGCCACCGTCCTGCTGTACTCGGCCATCAGTCTGCTGATTGGCTTTTTGCTTTGGCGGTGGATCTTCACGGTACGGCGCAAATGGATATTTCGCTGATCGTGCCGGTGTTCAATGAGGCGCTGGCGATCCGGCCGTTCTATGACGCGGTTCGCCGGGCGATGCGTGGCAGTACGGCGCGCATCGAGCTGATTTTCGTCAACGATGGCAGCGAGGACGGCACCGAACTGCAGATCCGCCAACTGATCGCGGGCGACCCGGACGTCATGCTGGTCGATCTGTCGCGCAACTTCGGCAAGGAAGCGGCGCTGTTCGCCGGCCTGGAAATGGCGGGTGGCGACGCGGTCATTCCGATCGATGTCGACCTGCAGGACCCGGTGGATGTCATCCCCTTGCTCATCGAACAGTGGCGCGCCGGTTTCGATGTGGTGCTGGCCAAGCGCCGAGACCGTTCCAGCGAGGGTTACCCGAAGCGCCTGAGCGCCGCCGCGTTCTACTTCCTGCTCAACCGCATCTCGCAGATACGCATCGAGAAAAACGTCGGCGACTTTCGCCTGCTCGACCGCAAGGTCGTGGAGGTGATCAAGTCGATGCCGGAGCAGCAGTTGTTCATGAAAGGCATGCTGTCCTGGGCAGGGTTCAGCACCACGGTGGTGGAGTACCAGCGCGCTTCGCGGGCGCAGGGTGGCAGCCGCTTCAATGCCTGGAAACTGTGGAACCTGGCACTCGATGGCATTACCTCGTTCAGCACGGTGCCGCTGCGGCTGTGGACTTACCTGGGCGGCAGCATTGCCTTCGCAGCGTTTGCCTATGCGGCAGTGCTGGTTGCAGACAAGTTCATCTTCGGCAACCCCGTGCCGGGGTACCCCTCGCTGATGACGGCCATGTTGTTTCTCGGTGGGGTGCAACTGATCGGGATCGGTGTGCTGGGCGAATACATCGGCCGTATTTACCTGGAGTCCAAGCACCGCCCGCGTTACGTCGTGAAGGGCCTGGCAGGGCGCAAGGCCGCGCGGCCTGGCCGGGGCGTGTTCAAGGAGCAACGGTGAGCGGCTCGCGGCGATGGCAGCGGCGCTGGGCCAAGGCCGGTGTGGTACTGGCCATCCTGCTCGCCAGTGCTGCGTTGCGCTTGCATCAGGTGTCGATACCGGGCATCTGGCTGGATGAAGCATTCAGTGTGTTGCTCAGCCGCTTGGAGCCTGCGCAGATCCTCTTTCATACCGCCCGGGACGTTCACCCACCGCTCTATTACCTGACCCTGCATTACTGGATGCAAGGGTTCGGCAGTGACGCCCTGGCTGTTCGCAGCCTGAGCGTTTGCGCGGGCATCGCAACCGTAGGCGTGGGCATGCTGCTGGCACGCCAACTGGCATCCTGGCGCGCCGCAGTCATGGCGGGGGTATTGATGGCGTTCTTTCCGATGGGCATACGTTTCAGCCAGGAAGCGCGGATGTATGCGTTGCTGGGCCTGCTGCTGCTGACCGCCGTGTACATGCTGTGGCTGTGGGTCAGCCGGCAGAAAAAAGCCTATCTGGCCGCCTACTGCCTGTTGATGGTCGCGGCCCTCTACACCCACTACTTTGCCGTGCTGGGGGCATTGGCCAACTGGGTCTATCTGTTACTGACGAGGGATGCGCAAGGCAAGGTGCTGGCGCTCTCTCGCCCCTGGTGGCTGGGGAATGCGGCCATCGCGATTGCCTATCTGCCCTGGTTGCCGGTGTTGTATCGCCAGCTCGACCATCGCGAACTGGTTGGCTGGATCGAGCGCTTTCCGCCCTCTGCCATGAGCATGCCGTCGACATTCTGGAAGGCCTTCACCCTCAACGGCAGCGCCCCAGGCGTGCTTGCCGTGCTGTTCACGATGTTCCTGCTATTGGCGTCACTGCGGGTGCTGCTGCGGGTTTCCAAGCCAGGCCAGCCCAGCGTGCTGCTGCTTGGCTACTGCTTCATCCCGGTGCTGGTGGTGTGGCTGGTGTCTTATGCCATGCCGATGTACATCAACCGGTACCTGCTGTTTGCGCTTCTGGCGTTGCCGCTGGTGGTCGCCATCGCTGCAGATGTATCGCCAAGGCGAACCCTGCTGTTGGCGGTGATTGGCTGTCTGCTCATGGAAGTGGCGGGGCTGGCGGGTTTCTACGATTACAAGGCCAAGCCAGGCGGCGACCTGGCCACGATCATGGCGCAGGTCAATGCGCAGTGGCGGCCTGGGGATGCACTGCTGGGCGATCGCAAAAGAACTTACCTGTCGATCCAGTACTACAACGCTACCGGGCAGCCGGCCTTTCTCTTCACCTACATCCGGCCCGATACCAGCGGCACGTCGCCCACCACCTACGGGACCTTGACCTTGTTCTATGAGCGGTCGGATGTGCTGTACGTGGCAAACCCCGAGGATCTTGCCAAACACTACAAGCGGCTCTGGCTGATCACCGACCCCTCGTCGGTGTACACGCCGATCGTGCCCGTCGGCGGCTGGATAAAAACCGGCGAGCTGGCCGAGGGCCCGATCAAGGCGCTGCTGTTCACAGTGCCTGAGCAAGCCGCTCGCCAGCCCTGATCGAACGTCAGGCCGCTTGCGGCTCGAAGCTGTCCGCCCGGGCCATTTGCCACATGCGCGAATAGAACTGCCCATCCACTTCGCCGGTGAGCAACTCACCCGGTTTGAGGAACACATGCATCTGCGAGAACAGCTTGATCTCGGTGGCCGACACACGCCGCACCAGGTGCTTGGCCTCCAGTTGTGCCGGGTGTTCCAGGCCCGCCGCGGCCAGCATCTCGGCCAGCGCGCGCAGGGTGTTGTGGTGGAAGTTCAGCACCCGCTGGGCCTTGTCCGGCACCACCAGCGCCCGCTGGCGCAGCGGGTCCTGGGTGGCGACGCCGGTCGGGCACTTGTTGGTGTGGCAGCTTTGCGACTGGATGCAGCCGATGGCGAACATGAAGCCACGGGCCGAGTTGGCCCAGTCGGCGCCGATGGCCAGCACGCTGGCGATATCGAAGGCGCTGACGATCTTGCCGCTGGCGCCGAGCTTGATCTTGTCGCGCAGGTTCAGGCCCACCAGGGTGTTGTGCACGAACAGCAGGCCCTCGCGCAGCGGCACGCCAATGTGGTCGGTGAATTCCACCGGCGCGGCGCCGGTACCGCCTTCCTTGCCGTCGACGACGATGAAGTCGGGCAGGATGCCGGTTTCCAGCATGGCCTTGGCGATGCCCATGAACTCCCACGGGTGGCCGAGGCAGAACTTGAAGCCCACCGGCTTGCCGCCGGACAGCTCACGCAACTGGGCGATGAACTGCATCATCTCGATGGGCGTGGAGAAGGCGCTGTGGCGCGACGGCGAGATGCAGTCCTCGCCCATCAGCACGCCGCGGGTGTCGGCAATTTCCTGGGTCACCTTGTGCTTGGGCAGGATGCCGCCATGGCCGGGCTTGGCGCCCTGGCTCATCTTGATTTCGATCATCCGCACCTGCGGGGTGCGCGCCTGGGCGGCGAAGCGTTCGGGGTCGAAGCGCCCGTCTGCGGTGCGGCAACCGAAGTAGCCGCTACCCAGCTCCCAGACCAGGTCGCCACCGTGTTCACGGTGGTAGGGGCTGATGCTGCCTTCGCCGGTGTCGTGGTGGAAGTTGCCCAGTTTGGCGCCCTGGTTCAGCGCGCGGATGGCGTTGGCGCTGAGCGAGCCGAAGCTCATGGCGGAAATGTTGAAGATCGAAGCCGAGTACGGCTGGCTGCACTGCGGGCCGCCGATGACGATGCGAAAGCTTGCAGGGTCGGCCAGCGGCGCCGGGCGCATGGAGTGGCCGATGAACTCGAAGCCCGATTCGTACACGTCGATCAGGGTACCGAAGGGCTTGTCCGACGCCTCGTTCTTGGCCCGGGAATACACCAGCGAGCGCTGGGCGCGGGAGAAGGGCAGGGCATCGCTGTCGGATTCCAGCAGGTACTGGCGGATTTCCGGGCGGATGGCTTCGACCAGGTAGCGGATGTTGCCCAGGATCGGGTAGTTGCGGCGCACCGCGTGGCGTTGCTGCAGCAGGTCGAACAGGCCGATCAGGCTGAGCAGCGCGGTGGCCAGGGTGAATGGCCACAGCCATTCGTGGTGGAGCAACGGCAGGCTCGCCAGGGTGAACAGTACACAAGCGGCGAAAAAGGCGTAGCGACTGAGAAGTGACAGGCTCATACGGGGTCCTTACGATGGCTCGGTCAGGCTCAGGGCCTGGAACAAACCCCGACCATAGCCCGGTTGCGCGGTGCTGGAAATGAAAATTGGGGTATCGAAAATCATTCGCGCAAGAGTTTCTGCCGCCAGGCTTGCTGTTCAGCCACCGATGTTTCGACCAGGTAGCCGTAGCGCCCGGCAATGCGCACCGCCACTGGCACGCCATCGCGGTACAGCAGGCGGTTGCCGCTCACGGCCGGCACTTTCGCCCCAGGCAGCAGCGAGCCCACCAGGTTCAACGGGTCGCTGGCGCTGACCACGACCAGCGCCCCGTCCAGCGCCTGCCGGCGTACCTGCCTTAGCAAACCGACCGCTTCGGGCAAGGCGAACTGTTCGCCCGCCAGCCCGGCAATGAAACGCCCGCCACGGATCTCGCCCCGTGCCTCCAGGCGGTGATAGCAGCGCAACAGCTCGCGCCAGGGCGGCAAGACATCGCTCTCGCGCTCCAGCAGCCGCCAGCACATCACCCCATACCGGCGCAGCAGGGCGCGGGCGATCTGCTCCAGGCGTTCGCTGTCATCGGCGTTGCCCTGGCGCAGCAAGGCCCAGCGCCCTGCATGGGCCATGCTGCTGGATAGCGGCGGGTGGCCACGCCGGCTGTGGCGTGCGGTGCGCTTGGCCGCCGGGGTGATCAGGCTGCGCAGGCCGATGAAGCTGTCGGCACCCACCAGCCCGGCGCCCACCAGCGCCTGCAGCGCGGTCTCCAGCTCGCTGGGCAGCAAGTGGGCATCGTGGGCCAGTTCATCGAAAAACAACGCCCCTTGGGTTTGCAGCACCTCGTGCACCCGTTGCGCGCGCAGGCCCAGAGCATCCACGGCAACCGCCGGGGCCAGGCTGCGCCAGGTGCCCAGGTGCTCGCGCGGCAGCAGCACCAGCGGCGTGCTGGCCAAGGTACTGCTGGCCGCGGTCGCCGCCAGGCGGCTCCAGGCGAACTGACCGCTGCGGCAGGCATCGTCGAGCCAGTGCGGGCTGTAGTCCTCGATCCGCGCTGGCAGCAGCTCCGCCTCCCATGCCCCGGCAGCGCTGGGGAAGCCCTGCAGCTGGCCCAGCACCTCGGCCACGGCCAGCGGGCCACGCAAGCGCTCGCCCGGCGCCAGGTGCTGCCAGTCGAACAGAAAGCGCATGAAGTCCTGCAGGCTGACCGGTTCGATCTCCCGGCGCAGGCGCTTGACCGTGTAGCGGTGGATGCGCGCCAGCAGGTGGCGTTCGCACCACTGCAGCGCCTGCTGGCCGGGGCTGAAGTGGCCGCGCAGGACATAGCCTTCTGCCTCCAGCCGCGCCAGGGCCTGCTCGACAGCTGCATCCGGCTTGCCCAGCGGGCTGGCGATCTGCGCCAGGGTCAAGGGCCCGTGGCCGCTCAGGCGGGCGCGCAGCAGCTCGCTGAGGGCGCTGTCCGGGTCGATGGCCTGGTCGAACCCCGGCAACACGCCAAGCGCAGGGGTCAGGGTTGCTTGCGGGTACAGCGCCTGCAGCAGGTTGAGGCGCTCGCGGGCCAGCCAGAGTTGTTGGGCCGGCATCTGCAAGGCGCGCCCGGCCTTGGCCAGCTGGCGCAGCAGCAAGTCCCAGCTGGGGTTGGCGTGCACCTCTTGCTGGCTGATGGCGCCCAGGCTCATCAAGGTTTCGTGCATCTCGTCGGCGTTGCGCGGTTGTGGCCATGCCTCGGCCTCGACCGCAGCGATGGCGTCGGCGTCCAGCGCGCCCAGGTCGTCGCTGCTCTGTACCGGGTTCCAGCGCCGGTTGAGCACCGCCTGGGTGCGGCGTTCCTCCAGCGGGGCATCGTCGAGGAAGGCATAGGGCCGGGCATTGAGGATGGCCGAGGCCAACGGCGAGGGCGCGGGCATGTCGCGGCACAGCAGCTGTATCTCGCCGCGCTCCATGCGCCTGAGCAGGGCCAGCCAGCCTTCGCTGTCCATGGCCTCGTGCAGGCAGTCGTCGAGGGTCTGCTCGACCAGCGGGTGGTCGGGAATCTGCCGTTTGCCGGCGATGTTCTCCAGGCAGGCGATCTGGTCGGGAAACACGGCGCCAATCAGGTCTTCGCTCTTCATGCGCTGGATTTGCGGGGCCACCTTGCGCCCGCCGACATAACGCGGCAGGGCCATGGCCACGGCGGCGTTCCAGCGCCAGCGCACGCCGAACAGCGGGGCGTCGAGCAGCGCCTGGATGAGTACCTGCTCGGCATTGCGGCTGGGCAAGTAACGCCAGACTTCGTCGAGCGCGAAGCTGTGGCTGGTGGACAGCGACAGCACGATGGCGTCTTCGCTGGCCGCCGCCTGCAGCTCGAAATTGAACGTGCGGCAGAAGCGCTTGCGCAACGCCAGGCCCCAGGCCCGGTTGATGCGGCTGCCATAGGGCGAATGGATGATCAGCTGGGTGCCGCCGCTCTCGTCGAAAAAACGCTCCATCACCAGGGTTTGCTGCGAGGGCAGGGCGCCCAAGGCTTCCCGGGTGCGGCCCAGGTAGTCGAGCAACTGGCTGGCACAGGCTTCGTCGAGCGCGAAGGTACTTTGCAGCCACTGCAATACCTCAGCGAGATCACCGTTGCAGCGCCCCAGCTGCTCGTCGATGCGCGCCTGCAGGCGGGCCACCGCGGCCGACAATTCGTCACTGCGCCCCGGCGCCTCGCCGAGCCAGAACGGTATGGTCGGCGGCAGGCCCTGGGCATCTTCGACCCGCACCCGGCCGGGCTCGACCCGCAAAATACGGTAGGAGGCATTGCCCAGCTGGAAGATGTCGCCGGCAATGCTCTCCACCGCGAAGTCTTCGTTGACGCTGCCGATGTTCAATGCCTGGGGTTCGAGCAGCACGCTGTAGTCGGCGGTCTCGGGGATGGTGCCGCCGCTGGTCAGCGCGGTCAGCTGGCTGCCCCGGCGCCCGCGCAAGGTGCCGCTAACCGCGTCGCGGTGCAGGTAGGCGCTGCGCACGCCGAGGCGGCCGTTGTAGCCCTCGGCGAGCATGCGCAGCAGCGCCTGGTAATGGTTCACGTCGAGTTCGGCATAGGGCGTTGCCTGGCGCAGGCAGTCGAAAAGCGCCTGCTCCTGCCAGGGCTGGTTGCTGGCTTCGGCGACGATCTGTTGCGCCAGCACGTCCAGCGGCGCCTTGGGGATGTGCAGTTCATCGAGCTCGCCCTGGCGAACGCAGTCGAGCAGGGCCACGCATTCGATCAAGTCGTCGCGCGAAGTGGCGAACAAGCGCCCCTTCGGCACGCCATCGACCTGGTGCCCGGAGCGCCCGACACGCTGGAGGAAGGCGGCGATCGAGCCCGGCGAGGCAATTTGGCAGACCAGGTCGACATCGCCGATGTCGATGCCAAGCTCCAGCGAAGCGGTGGCGACCAGCACCTGCAATTGCCCGCTCTTCAGGCGTTGCTCGGCGTCCAGGCGCAGCTCCTTGGCCAGGCTGCCGTGGTGCGCCGCCACCGCTTGCTTGCCCAGGCGGTCGCTGAGGTGGCGGGTCAGGCGCTCGGCCAGGCGCCGGGTGTTGACGAACACCAGCGTGGTGCGATGTTGCCGGGCCAGGGCGGCCAGGCGGTCGTAGACCAGGCCCCAGACATCGGTGGCCATCACCGCGCCCAGTGGCACCGGCGGCACCTCGATGGCCAGGTCGCGCTGGCGGGCGTGGCCGATGTCGACGATCGCGCAAGGGCGCTGGTGGCCGACCAGAAACTGCGCCACACGTTCTACCGGGCGCTGGGTGGCAGACAGGCCGATACGCCGCAGCGGCCGCCCGCACAGGGCTTGCAGGCGTTCCAGCGTCAGCGCCAGGTGGGCGCCGCGCTTGTTGCCGGCCAGGGCGTGGATCTCGTCGACGATTACCGTGTGTACGCCGGCCAGCCCCGCGCGCCCGGAGGCCGAGCCCATCAGCACGTACAGCGATTCGGGGGTGGTCACCAGGATATGCGGCGCCAGTTTGCGCATGGCCGCGCGCTCCTTCTGCGGCGTATCGCCGGTGCGCACGGCGGTGGTGATGTGCGGCGCCTTCAGGCCCTGCTCCGCGAGGCCCTGGCTGATGCCTTCGAGCGGGGCCTGCAGGTTCAGGCGGATGTCGTTGGACAGCGCTTTGAGTGGCGATACGTAGATGACCTGGGTTTGCGCTGGCAGCTCGCCGCCGTGCTCCAGGCCCTGGCGGAACAGTTCATCGAGTACGGCAAGGAAGGCGCTGAGGGTCTTGCCCGAGCCGGTGGGGGCGGCCAGCAGCATCGATTGACCGGCATGGATCAACGGCCAGGCACGCGCCTGGGCGTCGGTGACCGTGGCGAAATGGCGACGGAACCAGGTGCCGACGGCGGGGTGGAAGAGCTCCAGCACCGGGTGCTGATGGGCGGGCAGGTTCATGTGTTGGTTATGGAGGGTGCGCGGTGGCTTGGCAAGGGGCCGTTCGTCTGTTCTGGCCCTTTCGCGGGGCAAGCCCGCTCCCACAGAGTCGCCTCTGCCTTGAGTGATGTGATGTTTCTGTGGGAGCGGGCTCGCCCCGCGAAAGGGCCGGAGCAGGCCGCACTGTCCTTGTCAGCCAAAGGGGCCCATGGGATCCTCCGTGCCTTTGCCCGGGAGCCTAGCCCATGCCCAACATCATCCGCATCGCCGCCGCCCTGCTCATCGACCCCCAGGGCCGCACCCTGCTGGTGCGCAAGCGCGGCACCCAGGCCTTCATGCAGCCAGGCGGCAAGATCGATGCGGGGGAAACGCCGGTGCAAGCCCTGGTGCGCGAACTGCACGAAGAGCTGGGCCTGCGCATCGAGCCGGCGCAGGCCATCCCCCTGGGCCAGTTCAGTGCCCCTGCGGCCAACGAGCCGGGCTTCGAAGTGCAGGCGCAGTTGTTCAGGGTCGATTGCGCCGAGCAGGTGGTCCCGGCGGCGGAAATCGAAGAAGTGGTGTGGCTGGCCGCTGATCAACTGCCCGCGCTGCAACTGGCGCCGCTGACCCGCGACCTGATCCTGCCGCTGTATCGCCAGGCGCTCAGCGTACCGCGCTGACCCCATCGAGGGTGGCGAACGAGGTGTCCTTGGCGGTCAGCAGGAAGTCGCGCATGTACGGCGCATCGAGCATGTCGGTGCGCACGGCCGCATAGAGCGTGGCGAACAGGCCTTTCTCGCCCAGGCGCTTGCCCTTCACGTAACCGCGCGAGCTGTATTCGTGCAGGGCCCAGTGGGGCATGCCGCAGACGCCGCGGCCGCTGGCCACCAGCTGCATCATCATCACCGTCAGCTCCGAGGTGCGCACGGCCGCAGGTTCGATGTCGGCCGGCTCCAGGAAGCGGGTGAAGATGTCCAGGCGGTCGCGCTCCACCGGGTAGGTGATCAGCGTCTGGTCGATCAGGTCCTGGGGCACCATGTAGGGTTTGCTCGCCAGCGGGTGCTGGTTGGCCACCGCCAGCATGGCTTCGTAGGTGAACAGCGGCACGTAGGTGATGCCGGCAAGGTCGAGCGGATCGGACGTCACCACCAGGTCGAGGTCGCCCCGGGCCAGGGCCGGCAGTGGGGCGAAGGCGAAGCCCGAGGCCAGGTCCAGCTCCACTTCCGGCCAGGCGTCGCGGAACTGGTCGATGGTCGGCATCAGCCACTGGAAGCAGCTGTGGCATTCGATGGCCATGTGCAGGCGCCCGGCCGTGCCACCGGCCAGGCGCGCGATGTCGCGCTCGGCGCCGCGCAGCAGCGGCAGGGTGGCATCGGCCAGTTGCAGCAGGCGCAGGCCGGCGCTGGTGAAGCGGATGGGCTTGGTCTTGCGCACGAACAACGGCAACCCCAGGCGCTCTTCGAGCTCCTTGAACTGGTGCGACAGCGCCGATTGCGTCAGGTGCAGGCGTTCGGCGGCCTCCACCAGGCTGTCAGCCTCGCGCAGGGCATGAAGGGTTTTCAGGTGGCGGATCTCCAGCACAGCTGACTCCGAGAGAAAAATTTGAGGAAACAGGGAATTAGTTGAGTTTCTCTCATGTTGCCCCCGACTGTCGACTGGACCTTCGCCCAACCGCTCGGCAGCGTTCATCAAACTGTCACCGAACTGTGGCGGCGCGCTTGAATGAAAGTCATCAGACTCGCGCTCTACTGGGGATCTGCATTCTGGTGTTTCTTTCATGCGGGCTTTTCTGCTGTTTTTCTTCTTCCTTGTCAGCGTGCCGGCGAGCTTCGCCGAGCAGCGCTGTGACCCACATGTGCCGGTGCAACGGGCCGAGCTGGGCGAGCTGAGCCTGGTGTACCAGAGCGTGGGCGCGCCGCGCGACCCTGCGTTGCTGTTGGTCATGGGCCTTGGTGGGCAGCTCATCCACTGGCCCGACGACGTGGTCGAGGCGCTGTGCCTGCAGGGTTTTCGGGTCATTCGCTATGACAACCGCGACGTCGGCCTGTCGCGCTGGAACCAGCTGCCGCCCAGTGCCAACCTGACGGTCGAGCTGCTGCGCTACAAGCTGGGCCTGCCGGTTGCCGCGCCCTACACGCTGACCGACATGGCCGGCGATGGCCTGCACCTGATGGACTCGCTGGGCATCCGCCAATTTCATGTGCTGGGTGTGAGCATGGGCGGGATGATCGCCCAGCACCTGGCGGCGATGGCGCCGCAGCGGGTGCGCAGCCTGACGCTGGTGATGTCCAGCTCGGGCGCGGCAGGCCTGCCGGCGCCGGCCCCTGCCCTGGTGCAGTTGCTGGCCCGGCGCAGCGCGCCGAATCGCGAGGTGGCCATCGAGCAGCAGGCCGACTTGCTGGCGGCATTGGGCAGCCCGCAGGTGCGTGACGATCGGGCGGTGTTGTTGCAGCAGGCGGCGGTGGCCTATGACCGGGCGTTCAACCCCGACGGCGCCAAGCGCCAGATCATGGCGATCCTGGCCGAGCCCAGCCGGGTCGAGCTGCTCAACAAGCTGCGCGTGCCGACCCTGGTGGTGCACGGCACGGCCGACCCGCTGTTGCCGGTGATGCATGGGGTGCACCTGGCGGCGCATATCCAGGGGAGCCAGCTGAAGTTGATCCCGGGGCTGGCGCATCGCTTCCAGGAGCCGTTCAAGGCGCCGTTGCTCGGGGCGGTATTGCCCTACCTGCAGTCACACCGCCAAGACGTGACCCATATCGCCGGCCTGTAGCAAAGTGCATGTGGGGAGCCGGCTTGCCGGCTCCCACAGGTTCCTTGCCGATCTCAGCCGAGCCCGTACTTCTTCACCTTGTCGAACAGCGTGGTCTTGGCCATGCCCAGCTCCTGGCTGGCCTGGCTGAGGTTGCCGCCGGTGCGCTGCAGCGCGTCGCTGAGCAGGTTGCGTTCGAACGCCTCCACCGCCTCGGCAAAACCCAGCCCCTGGCTGGCGCCGCCACTGGGCCCCTTCTTGAAGGCCGGCAAGCCCAGGGCGAAACGCTCGGCAACGTTGCGCAGCTCGCGCACGTTACCCGGCCAGTCGTGGGACATCAGCCGTGACAGGGTCTGGCTGTCGAGCGGCGGCAATTCCCGATCGAAACGCAGCGCCGACTGCTGGAGGAAGTGCTCGAACAATTGGCGGATGTCTTCGCGGCGCTCGCGCAGCGGCGGCAATTCCAGGGTGACCACGTTCAGCCGGTAGTACAGGTCGCTGCGGAACTGGCCGCTCTGGCCGAGGGTGGCCAGGTCGGCCTTGGTTGCAGCGATCACCCGGCAATCCACCGGGATGCTCTGGTTCGAGCCCAGGCGCTCCAAGGTACGTTCCTGCAACACGCGCAGCAGCTTGATCTGCAGGTTGATCGGCATGCTCTCGACCTCATCGAGAAACAGCGTGCCGCCATTGGCATGCTCGATCTTGCCGATGCGCCGCTTGCCGGCGCCGGTGAAGGCGTTGGCCTCGTGGCCGAAGATTTCGCTCTCGAACAGGTTCTCTGGCAGGCCGCCGCAGTTCAGCGCCACGAAGGGTTGGCCCTGGCGCCGGCTGAAGTCGTGCAGGCAACGGGCAACCAGCTCCTTGCCGGTGCCGGTTTCGCCTTCGATCAGAACGTTGGCGGAGGTGTCGGCCACGTTGGCGATCAGCTCGCGCAGGTGCTGCATGGCCGGCGAGTGGCCGATGATGCGCCCTTCCAGGCTGTTCTGCTCGGCCAGCTGGCGGCGCAGGGCGAACACCTCGCGTGACAGCCCGCGCTGCTCCAGGGCGCGCCTGACCACCTCGACCAGGCGCTCGGGCGAGAACGGTTTTTCCATGAAGTCGTAGGCGCCGTTGCGCATGGCGCCCACGGCCATGTCGATATCGCCGTGGCCGGTAATCAGTACCACGGGCAGGCTGCGGTCACGCGCCTTGAGGCGGTTGAGCAGTTCCAGGCCATCGATGCCTGGCAGGCGGATGTCGCTGACGACGATGCCGGCGAAGTCATCACCGATGCGTTCCAGGGCCTGCTCGGCGCTGCCCACGCCTTCACAGGCGATGTCTTCCAGGGCCAGGGCTTGCTGGCAGCCGAGCAGCACATGCGGGTCGTCTTCGACAATCAGGACGGTAAGAGGCGCTGGGTTCATGGTTGCTCTGCCGATTCGCTAGGGGGCGTGACCAGGGGCAGGGCAAGGACGAAGGCGGTACCGCCACTGGCGGGGTGCTCGACGTTCAGGCTGCCCTTGGCGGCGGCGGCGAGGCTCGCCGACAAGGTCAGGCCCAGGCCCAGGCCGTGTTCGCCGGGTTTGGTGGTGAAGAAAGGTTCGAACAGGTGCTTGCGCGCTTCGGCGTCGATGCCGTGGCCATTGTCGCGTACCCGCAGGCGGTACTTGTCGCCTTGCAGCTCGCCTTCGAGCCACAGCTCAGGCAGCGGCTGCGTGGCCATGGCGTCGAGGGCGTTGCCGATCAGGTTGACCAGGATCTGCTCCAGGCGCGTCTGGTCGATGGCCAGTTGATGGTCGTCGAACTGGCTGTGCAACTGCAAGTGGCAGGCGCTGATGCGGTTGCCCAGCACCTGCAGCGTGGCTTCCACCGCCTTGGCCAGCGAAGCCTGGCCGCGGTCGTCGCCGCGCCGGGCGAAGGAGCGCAGGCTGGCGGTGATGCGGCCCATGCGGTCGATCAGGTCGTTCATGGTGCGCAGGTTGGTGCTGGCGGTTTCCAGCGCGCCGCGTTCGAGGAAGCGCACGGTGTTGCCGGACAAGGTGCGCAGCGCCGCCAGCGGCTGGTTGAGTTCGTGGGCGATGCTGGTGGACATCTGGCCGATGGCCGCCAGCTTGCCGGCCTGCACCAGCTCGTCCTGGGCGTGGCGCAGGGTCTGTTCGGCATGCCGGCGTTCGCGGATCTGGCCCTTGAGCCGTTCGTTGCTGGCGCGCAGGTCGGCGGTGCGGTCGGCGATGCGCCGCTCCAGCTGGCTGTTGGCTTCCTCCAGCGCTTCACGGGCGGCCAGGCGCGTGGCGATCACCTTGCGCCGCTCGTTCCAGGCGATGCCGAGGATCGCCAGCAAGGCGAATGCCACGGCCACCAGGATGCCCTGCACCATCGATTCGCGGCGCAGGTCCTGCAGCGGGGTGAGCAGGGTGAAGTGCCAGGGGGTGTCGACCAGGCGCCGGGTCTGTGCCAGGTAGGCCACTTCGTGGGGCTTGCCCTGGGCGGTTTCGCTGTTGGCGGGGAAGGTGAGTTTTTCTACGCCATCGGCCAGGGTTTCGCGGGCCAGCGGTTGCAGCTCGTTGAGCGGCCACCAGTAGTATTGCAGGCTGCGCGCCAGGCGCTCCTTGATCTGCGGCGTCAGCGGGCGCACCGACTTGAGCCGCCGGGCGGGGTCACTGGAGAGGATGATGATGCCATTCTCGTCGCTGACGAAGGCTTCCAGGCGCGCCCGCTGCCAGCGCTCTTCCAGGGTGTCCAGGCGCACCTTGATCACCGCCACGCCGATGATCTTGCCGTGTTCTTCCAGGCCGTGGGCCAGGTAGTAGCCCGCTTCGCCGGTGGTGCTGCCGATGCCGTAGAAACGCCCCGGCTCGCCGCGCACGGCGTTCTGGAAGTAGGCGCGGAACGACAAGTCTTCGCCGAGGAACGAGTCGGCATCGCGCCAGTTGCTGCTGGCCTGAACCCGGCCGTTGGTGTCGAGCACGAAGATCGCCCGGCTGCGGCTGCGGCGGTTGAGGCCTTCGAGGTATTCGTTGACGGTTTGCCGGTTGGCGCCGTCGGGGTCGGTGAGCAGCAGCGAGACGCTGTCTTCGAGCTCCAGCAGGCTTGGCAGGTAGGTGTACTTGCTGATTTCGCTTTCCACCGTGCGCGCGTGCAGCTCCAGCTGGCGTTCACCGTTTTCGCTGAGGGTGCGGATGCCGTTGCTTTCGCTGATCAGGAAACCGGCCAGGCCCAGGCCGACCATCAGCAGGATGACCAGGGGCGGCAGCAGCAATTGACGGATCAGGCGGGATTTCACGGCGGGCTTGGCAGGGCGAAGAAGCGAGGGGTCGCATTTCATCACAGTGGCCTTGTCACGGCCAGCATCCGCTGCCCCTGGTAGCCAGGGGCAGCGGAAACTGTGGCCGACTTAGTGTTGCAGGATCTTGCTGAGGAAGTGCTGGGTGCGTTGGTCGCGGGCGCTCTGGTCGCCGAAGAACTCTTCCTTGGTGCAGTCTTCGATGATGCTGCCCTTGTCCATGAAGATGACCCGGTTGGCAACCTTGCGGGCAAAGCCCATCTCGTGGGTCACGCACATCATGGTCATGCCTTCGTGGGCCAGTTGCACCATCACGTCGAGCACCTCGCTGACCATTTCCGGGTCCAGCGCCGAGGTCGGTTCGTCGAACAGCATGACGATCGGGTCCATCGCCAGCGCGCGGGCGATCGCCACGCGCTGCTGCTGGCCGCCGGAGAGTTGGCCTGGGTGCTTCTTGGCGTGGGCGCTCAAGCCGACACGATCGAGCAGGGCCAGGCCCTTCTTGCTGGCTTCCGCCTCGCTGCGGCCCAGTACCTTGCGCTGGGCAATGGTCAGGTTCTCGGTGATGGTCAGGTGCGGGAACAGCTCGAAATGCTGGAACACCATGCCCACTCGCGAGCGCAGCTTCGGCAGGTTGGTCTTGGGGTCGGCGATCGAGGTGCCATCGACCACGATGTCGCCCTTCTGGAACGGCTCCAGCGCGTTGACGCACTTGATCAGGGTGGACTTGCCCGAGCCGGACGGGCCGCAGACCACCACCACTTCACCTTTCTTGACCTCGG
>NZ_DJTF01000054.1:9878-25516 GCF_002438125.1 Pseudomonas sp. UBA6315 | reverse complement strand
GGGCGTCAACCTGTTCCGCCAGCTGGTGATCTTCCTCAAGCCGGTATTGCCGGTGCTGGCTGCCGACGCCGAGGCCTTCCTCAACGTCGCGCCGCTGACCTGGAACGACCACCAGTCGCGCCTGGAAAACCACCAGCTCAACCCGTTCAAGGCGCTGATGAGCCGCATCGAGCCGGCCAAGGTCGAAGCCATGGTCGCCGCCAGCAAGGAAGACCTGCTGGCCGCCGAAGCCAAGGCCCCGGCCGGCAACGGCGAACTGGCCAAAGACCCGCTGTCGGCGGAAATCGAGTTCGACACCTTCGCTGCCGTCGACCTGCGCGTGGCGCTGATCGTCAAGGCCGAAGCGGTGCCCGGCGCCGACAAGCTGCTGCAACTGACCCTGGACATCGGCGACGAGCGTCGCAACGTGTTCTCCGGCATCAAGTCGGCCTACCCGGACCCTTCCAAGCTCGAAGGCCGGCTGACCATGATGGTGGCCAACCTCAAGCCACGCAAAATGCGCTTTGGCGTGTCCGAGGGCATGGTCATGGCCGCCGGCCCAGGCGGCGAAGAGATCTACCTGCTCAGCCCTGACAGCGGTGCCAAGCCAGGCCAGCGCATCAAGTAACGCCCCCTGCCCCGGCCTTCGTGCCGGGGCATTCTTATCCCTCCTGCAGGGCCGCACGCGCAGGCGAAACGCGGCTATCTTCATCTACATGAACGATCATGTCCTGGTTCTGGTCAGCGCTGCGCTGGTCAGCCACCTCTTCCTGCAACAACAGCCCTTGTCACGCCTGCGGGTGCATGTGTGCGGCTTGGCGTGCGCGCTGACCATCGCCCTGGGCATCTGCGGCGGCCAGCTGCTGGAGCACTGGGTGATCGCGCCTTGGCAGCTCGAAGACCTGCGCCTGTTCCTGCTCCTGCCCTGGCTGGGGCTGTTGGCGTGGGGCGTAACGCAAGCGCTGGCAAGGTTACGCCCGCAGTGGCCTAGCGCCGGGCTCATGCTGCCTTTGCTGGGCAATGCCACAGCGCTTGGCCTGGCCCTGCAGGGCATGGCCGAACAACCCGGGTGGCTTGCAACGCTGGGCTGCAGCGTGGTGGCCGGGCTTGGTTTCTGGCTGGCCCTGGCACTGTTCGACGACCTGCTGCAACGCAGCGAACATGCCGAGATTCCGACAGCATTGCGCGGCTTGCCCATCACCCTGCTCGGTGCCGGCGTGATGGCCATGGCGTTCTCGGGGCTCAACGGGTTATTCGCACAATGAGCGGATCGAGCATCGCCGCACCTGACCCGCGCTTGCGCACTGCCATGGGCCTGGTGCTGCTGGCCTGCATCCCTGGGTTGCTGGCAGCGTTCTGGCTGCAAGGCTGGGGGCTACTGCTGAGCCTCGCCCTATGCGCCGCCAGCGCACTGTGCTGCGAAGCCGCCCTGCTGGCCCTGCGCGGCCAGCCGCTGGCCGCCAACTTGAACGACGGCAGTGCCTTGGTGACTGCGGTGCTGCTGGCCATTGCCCTGCCCACTCAAGCGCCCTGGTGGCTGCCAATGACGGCGGCGGCCATCGCCATCGGCCTGGGCAAGCAGGCATTCGGCGGGGTGGGCCGCAATTTGTTCAACCCGGCGATGCTGGGCTATGCGTTCGTCCTGCTGAGTTTTCCGCTGCAGATGAACCATTGGCCCGGGCAACCACCCGGGTTCGTCGACAGCTTGCACCTGGTGTTTGGCGGTGGCGAGCAGATCGACGCCTGGGCCAGCCCGACCATTCTCGATGGCCTGCGCCACAACCGCAGCCTGACCGTCGATGAACTGTTCGCCAGCCACCCGGGCTTCGGCAGCATCGGCGCCCGGGGCGGCGAGTGGATTAACCTGGCTTTGCTGCTCGGCGGGATGTTTCTGTTGCAGCGCAAGGTGTACAGCTGGCACGCACCGGTGGGCCTGCTGGGCGGGCTGGTGCTGTTCAGCCTGCTGGCCTGGAATGGCTCCGGCTCGGATTCCAATGGCTCGCCTTTGCTGCACCTGTTCTCCGGCTCGACCATGCTGGCGGCCTTTTTCATTGCCACGGAACCGGTGTCCGGGCCGAAGGCCGGCCTGGCCAGGCTGCTGTTCGGGTTTGGCGCCGGGGTGCTGATCTACCTGATCCGCACCTGGGGCAACTACCCGGATGGCACGGCGTTCGCCATCTTGCTGATGAATTTGATGGTTCCGGCCCTCGACCGGCTTGCCTTGCGGCGCCAGCAGGCGGCGCCATGAACCGGCGCATGCTTGGCGCTGCCTTGCTGCTGGTGGTGGCCGGGATCACGGTGACGGCCACACTGGCATGGCGCCAATGGACCCGCGCGCCCATCCTCGAAGCCGAACAGCAGTTGCACGCGCAGCAGTTTCTCGCCGTATTGCCTGAACAACGTTATGACAACCACCCTCTGAGCCAGCCGCTGCCACTTCCAGGCGAGCAGCCCGCGCACAGCCATATCAGCGCCGCCTACCGCGCTACGCTGGGCGCAGTGCCAACAGCGGTGGTTCTGCTGAGCCAGGTGCAAGGCTATGGCGGGCCAATCCGGCTGGTCATCGCCATCAGCGCCGATGGGCGCCTGATTGGCACGCAAGTGATCGAACACCAGGAAAGCCCTGGGCTGGGAGGCCGCATCAGCGATACACAGGTGAACTGGTTGGGGCAATTCGCCAACCGTGGTCTGGATGACCACTGGGCGCTCAAGCGCGATCAGGGTGACTTCGATCAGCTGGCCGGGGCGACGGTTACCTCGCGTGCCGTGATCACTGCGCAGCAGGAGGCGCTGGTCTATTTTGACCAGCATCGCACGCTGTTGCTGGGAAGCCCTGCCCATGAATAGGTATTGCCTGCTGGTGGCCGGCCTGGCGCCGCTGCTTGGCGCAACCGGCACGTTCATCCTAGCCGCTACCCTGGGTACCGGCATGCTGCTGGTGAGCATCCTGCACCAGGCGCTGCTGGCGCCTTTGCGCACCAGGCTCAGCGGTGCAATGTACTGGCTGGCCAGCCTATTGCTGATTGCAGCCCTGGTCAGTTGCCTGCAACTGGCGCTGCGCGCCTGGGCATTGCCGCAGGCCTTGGCACTCGGTCACTTCCCGGCGCTGCTCTGCCTGCAATGCCTGCTTGCAGATGGGCTGCTGCCAGCCGCCGGGCGCTGGCGGCAATTGCTCACGCAATTGGCGGGCCTGCTGCTGCTCTACCTGCTGCTCGGTGCCAGCCGTCAATGGCTCGAACAAGGCCTGGGCTGGCATGGGGCCAGCCTCGCCTTCGGCGCACTGCTACTGCTCGGCAGCCTGTTGGCCTTGTACAATCGCCTGCGTCTGGGCCACGCCCCCTCTCGTCGTCAAGGAACCCGTTGACCCCATGAATGCTGCCAAACGCCTGGAGATCTTTCGCAGGCTGCACGAAGACAATCCCGACCCGAAGACAGAACTGGCCTACACCACGCCCTTCGAATTGCTGGTCGCCGTGACCCTTTCGGCACAATCCACCGACGTCGGGGTCAACAAGGCCACCGCCCGCCTGTTCCCGGTCGCCAATACCCCGCAAGCCATCTACGCGCTGGGCGTCGAAGGCTTGAGCCAATACATCAAGACCATCGGCCTCTACAACAGCAAGGCCAAGAATGTCATCGAAGCCTGCCGCCTGCTGATCGAACGCCATGGCGGTGAGGTGCCGCAAACCCGTGAAGCGCTCGAGGCCCTTCCAGGTGTAGGGCGCAAGACTGCCAACGTGGTCCTCAACACGGCCTTCCGCCAGCCGACCATGGCGGTGGACACACACATCTTCAGGGTCAGCAATCGCACCGGCATCGCGCCAGGCAAGACCGTACTCGAGGTGGAAAAGAAGCTGGTGAAGTTCGTGCCCAAGGACTACCTGCTCGATGCGCACCATTGGCTGATCCTGCACGGGCGCTATGTGTGCCAGGCACGCAAGCCCCGCTGCGGCAGTTGCCGTATCGAAGATTTGTGCGAGTACAAGCAGAAGACGTCGGACGATTGATTCGATAGCGAAAAGGCATGGGTTTCGATTGAAAAAATCTTTTTTACCAGGCTTCGCTTTCTGGTTATAAGGACGGCCAATGGCCCATTGGCTTGGAGCGACCCATGAGTACCGATAAAGACGACCTGTCGATCGAAGATGACTTTGCCACCGCTGACGACGAAGCGGAGCCGCAGGTGGAACCCGCAAAGACCAACCTGAGCAAGCGCCGGACCATTGACAACCTGCTGGAAGAACGCCGCCTGAAGCGGCAACTCGCCGATTTCGACTACGACTTGTAGTCCAGACAGAAAGCCTCCATGCGGAGGCTTTCTGCATTGTGGCCTCACGAAAGGCCGTGCCGCCGTGCCAGCTCGATCAGGTCTACCAGCGAGTGGGCGTTGAGCTTCAGCAGCAAGCGGGTCTTGTAGGTACTGACCGTCTTGTTGCTGAGGTACATGCTCTCGGCAATTTCCTTGTTCGACCTGCCGCGTGCCAATTGCTGCAACACCATCATTTCCCTTGCCGACAGGCGATCGACCATCTCCATCTCACTCACCGCCCCTACCCGCCCTCGCGACTTGTGCAAGGCCTGGTTGGGGAAGTAACTGTAACCAGACAGCACCGCCTTGATCGCGCTCAGCAACTCCGTGAGCTCCTGCTGCTTGCACACGTAACCAGATGCGCCCGCCTGCATGCAACGCATGGAGAAGTGCCCAGGCGCCTGCGAGGTCAATACCAGCACACGACTTCCGGGGCTGGCGGATGACAGACGGGCAATTACCTCCAACCCGTCAAGTTTGGGAATACCGATATCCAGCACCACGATATCGGGGAGGTATTCCCGCGTAAGCTGCAAGGCTGCCACTCCGTTGTCGGTTTCCGCGACCACATCGTAGCCATGCCGCTCCATCAGCATGCGCACTGCCAGGCGTATGACCGGGTGGTCATCCACGATTAGGACTTTATTCATGCGATATCCATTCATTCATTATTTTCTTTGAGACGGCTCACCTTAACCGAGCCGCACGTTCAATGGCGCGCCAAACACCAGAGCAAATACATGAATAGATGAGCCTTACGTCGCTTTAGGAATTTTCCTACAAGTAGGAATTTTCATCTTCCCTGAAAAACGTTCGAAAAATGCGGGATTACTTCATGGCTCGGAAACAGTCCAGCATTCGCTTGCAGGACATACTCGGCTATAGATGGGCAAAAGCGCAGGAGGCGCACGATGACAAGCCAGCCCGCAGCCCCATTGACCATCATCGCCATCTTCGCCGGGATCATCGAATCCTCGGCGTTGGCGACACTCCCCTTCTTGAGCGATGAGAGCCAGAATCTGTACACCTGGTTCCTGGTGGGTTTTCCGTTTTTTCTGACCGCACTGTTTTTTCTAACGCTCAACTTCAACTACAAATCACTCTACAAACCCGAAGTTTCCAGCCCCGGGACCGTGAACGCCGCAAGCACCTCGGCAAACAATGGCAAACCTCTCACTTGCAGCGAGACGGAGCCTATTACCATCATGCTGTCTGGCCCAAGTGCACAATCGATGATTACCCAACACATACTCCACACCCTGGCTCAACCTCAGACGTTGGGCCGCACTTGGGTTTTCTGCGATCTGGATAAACAACAATGCGTTCGCCTTTGCGTGAGCGAGCTGCCAGAGAACACAACACCGTTCATGAAATAGACGCATAAAAAAAACCCCGACAGGTGTCGGGGTTCTTCATGCGCGCTGCCTAACTTGAAGTTAGAGCATGCCGCGGCCTTTGTTGGCTGCAATGCGCATGCGCAGCGCGTTGAGCTTGATGAAGCCAGCGGCATCGGCCTGGTTGTAGGCGCCGCCATCTTCCTCGAAGGTCGCGATGTTGGCATCGAACAGCGAGTCGTCCGACTTGCGGCCGACCACGGTCACGTTGCCCTTGTACAGCTTCAGGCGCACTACGCCATTCACGTTGACCTGCGAAGCGTCGATCATCTTCTGCAGCATCAGACGCTCCGGGCTCCACCAGTAGCCGGTGTAGATCAGGCTGGCGTACTTGGGCATCAGCTCATCTTTCAGGTGAGCGACTTCGCGGTCCAGGGTGATCGACTCGATGGCACGGTGAGCCTTGAGCATGATGGTGCCGCCAGGGGTTTCGTAGCAACCGCGCGACTTCATGCCCACGTAGCGGTTTTCGACGATGTCCAGGCGACCGATGCCGTTGGCCCCGCCAATGCGGTTCAGGTCGGCCAGCACGGTGGCTGGGGACTTCTCGACACCGTCGATGGCGACGATGTCACCGTTGCGGTAGGTAAGCTCGATGTAGGTAGCCTGGTCCGGAGCATTTTCCGGCGAGACGCTCCAGCGCCACATGTCTTCCTCGTGCTCGGTCCAGGTATCTTCCAGGACACCGCCTTCGTAGGAGATGTGCAGCAGGTTGGCGTCCATCGAGTATGGCGACTTCTTCTTGCCATGGCGCTCGATCGGAATGCCGTGCTTCTCGGCGTAGTCCATCAGCTTCTCGCGGGACAGCAGGTCCCACTCACGCCATGGCGCGATGACCTTGACGCCTGGCTTGAGTGCGTAGGCACCCAGCTCGAAACGCACCTGGTCGTTACCTTTGCCGGTAGCGCCGTGGGAAATGGCGTCAGCGCCGGTTTCGTTGGCGATCTCGATCAGGCGCTTGGCGATCAGCGGACGGGCGATGGACGTACCCAGCAGGTACTCGCCTTCGTAAACAGTGTTGGCGCGGAACATCGGGAAGACGAAATCACGCACGAATTCTTCGCGCAGGTCGTCGATGTAGATCTCTTTGACGCCCATAGCCTGGGCTTTGGCGCGAGCCGGCTCGACTTCTTCGCCCTGACCCAGGTCAGCGGTGAAAGTCACCACTTCGCAGTCATAGGTATCCTGCAGCCACTTGAGAATCACCGAAGTATCAAGGCCGCCGGAATACGCCAGTACGACCTTTTTTACGTCCGCCATGCCATCACTCCACGGGGTTGTACGGAAAAGGCCCGATTCTACCGGCGTTACGGATAAATTTACAGTGGGGCGACAGCTTCTGACGACAAAGCGACAGGAACTGTCGTGGGCGCGACGCCCTGTCGCACGCTCAGGATGCTTTGGCAGCAGGCGTGGCAGGGGCGTTGCCAGGGGCGCTGGTGGCAGGCGCTGCCGCCGGCGCTGCAGCAGGCGCGGGAACGGGCTGCTGGGCCGGCTGCTGGGCCGGTTTTTCGACCGGCGTGACGCGGTCCAGCTCGATGTTCACGCGGCGGTTGCGGGCGCGGTTGGCGGCGCTGTTGTTTTTCACCAACGGGTAGCGCTCGCCATGGAAGCGCACGGTGATCTGGTCTTCGGCGATGCCATGGGCCACCAGGTAATCGGCAACTGCCAGCGCGCGGCGGCGCGAGGTATCGCGGTTGGTCAGGCGGTTGCCGCTGTTGTCGGAGTGGCCGTTGAGTTCGATGTGGTTGACCGTCGGGTCTGCCTTCAGGTACTCGACGACCAGGTCCAGGCGCGCCCGGGCCGCGGCATCCAGGTCGATACCTGCCCCCGGGAAGCCGATCTGGGTCTGGCGCACCTGGTCGTAGTTCATCGCCAGCATCTTGCCGGCACAGACCTGGTAATCGCTGTAGGCCTTGGCAAAGCTCACCGGCAGCACCCGCACTTCCATCGGCCGCCCGCCTTCGCTGGCGTAACTGCGCACCACGGTGCTGCGGCCATCGAGCAGGCCATTGATCAGGCGGCTGGCCTGGCCCTGGGAGGTGGTGAACAGCACACCGTTGCGGGCCATGCGCACGGCGCCGAGGTTGATGTCGCCACGCCCTGGCTGCCAGGGCGCGGCCGCTGCCAGCAAGGTGGCCGAACCGGCGCCGAGCACATTGCTGCTGGAGCGAAGCTGGAACACCGGCTGCTCACCCGCCCTGCGCACGAACTCGCCACTGCCAAAGCCGTCGATCGGCTGAATCAGGCGGCATTCGAACTGGTCACCCTCGACCTTCCAGGCAATGTTCTCCATGCGGGTCTGGAAAGTCAGTGCACCGGCCGGCAGGCTGGCGAACAGGGTCAACAGGGCTAGGTAACGCTGGCGCACAGGCGGCTCCACTATTTCTGACGGCTTACCTGGAGGCTATCGGACGCCGATCGGAAAACTTGATAGCCGTGCTCAGCCCAGGGATTTCCGGTAGCATTGGCGCTTGAGTTCGACCCGCCTGGAATCCCCAATGTCCGATCGCCTGACCCTCCTGCGTCCCGACGACTGGCACATCCATCTGCGCGATGGTGCCGTCCTGCCCCATACCGTTGGCGATGTGGCGCGTACCTTCGCCCGTGCCATCATCATGCCCAACCTGGTTCCGCCGGTGCGCAATGCCGTCGAAGCCAGTGCCTACCGCGAGCGCATCCTCGCCGCCCGCCCGGCCGGCAGCCGTTTCGAGCCGCTGATGGTGCTGTACCTCACCGACCGCACCAGCCCCGAGGACATCCGCGCGGCCAAGGCCAGCGGCATCGTGTACGCCGCCAAGCTGTACCCGGCCGGCGCGACCACCAACTCCGATTCGGGCGTGACCAGCATCGACAACATCTTCCCGGCCATCGAGGCACTGGCAGAAGTCGGCATGCCATTGCTGGTGCACGGTGAAGTGACGCGCAGCGAGATCGACGTGTTCGACCGCGAAAAGCGCTTCATCGATGAGCACATGCGCCGCCTGGTCGAGCGCTTCCCGACCCTGAAAGTGGTGTTCGAGCACATCACCACCGCCGATGCCGCGCAGTTCGTCAGCGAAGCGCCGGCCAACGTCGGCGCGACCATCACCGCCCAGCACCTGCTGTACAACCGCAACCACATGCTGGTCGGTGGCATTCGCCCGCACTTCTATTGCCTGCCGATCCTCAAGCGCAACACCCACCAGGTGGCGCTGCTGGACGCGGCCACCAGCGGCAACCCGAAGTTCTTCCTCGGTACCGACTCGGCGCCCCACGCCCGCCATGCCAAGGAAGCGGCCTGCGGTTGTGCCGGCTGCTACACCGCCTACGCGGCGATCGAGATGTACGCCGAGGCCTTCGAGGAGCGCAACGCCCTGGACAAACTGGAAGGTTTCGCCAGCCTGCATGGCCCGGCCTTCTATGGCCTGCCGGCAAACACCGACAGCATCACCCTGGTCCGCGAAGAGTGGACCGCCCCGGACAGCCTGCCCTTCGGCGAGCAGACCGTGATCCCGCTGCGCGCCGGTGAGAAGCTGCGCTGGCGCCTGCTGGAGGGCAACGCGTGAGCGAAGACCTCTACGAAGACGACCAGGACGGCCAGGCCGGCGGCGGCTCGCGCCACCCGATGGCCGAGCGCTTCCGTGGCTACCTGCCAGTGGTGGTGGATGTCGAGACCGGCGGCTTCAACAGCGCCACCGACGCCCTGCTGGAAATCGCCGCCGTGACCATCGGCATGGACGAGAAAGGCTTCCTGTTCCCCGAGCACACCTACTTCTTCCGGGTAGAGCCGTTCGAGGGCGCCAACATCGAGCCTGCTGCCCTGGAGTTCACCGGCATCAAGCTGGACCACCCGCTGCGCATGGCAGTGAGCGAAGAAAGCGCGCTCACCGACATCTTCCGTGGCGTGCGCAAGGCGCTCAAGGCCAATGGCTGCAAGCGGGCGATTCTGGTCGGCCACAACAGCAGCTTCGACCTGGGTTTCCTCAATGCCGCCGTGGCGCGCAACGACCTGAAACGCAACCCGTTCCACCCGTTCTCGAGCTTCGATACCGCTACCCTCGCGGGCCTGGCCTACGGCCAGACCGTACTGGCGCGGGCCTGCCAGAGCGCCGACATCGACTTCGACGGGCGCGAGGCGCACTCGGCGCGGTATGACACCGAGAAGACCGCCGAGCTGTTCTGCGGCATCGTCAACCGCTGGAAGGAAATGGGCGGCTGGCGCGACTTCAACGACTGAGTCGGGCCCCCATCGCCGGCAAGCCGGCTCCCACAATCACCAGCCTATGGTGACCCCTGTGGGAGCCGGCTTGCCGGCGATGGAGCCAGAACAGGCACTGCAAGCGTTGAATGCCAAGCATAAAAAAACCGGCCACCAGGGCCGGTTTTTTCATGCACGCAGCAATTACAGCTTGCCAGCGTTCTCGCTCAGGTAGGCAGCAACGCCTTCTGGCGAAGCGTTCATGCCCTTGTCGCCTTTCTTCCAGTTGGCCGGGCAGACTTCGCCGTGCTCTTCGTGGAATTGCAGGGCGTCGACCAGACGCAGCAGCTCGTCCATGTTGCGGCCCAGTGGCAGGTCGTTGACGATCTGCGAACGCACGACACCGTTGGTGTCGATCAGGAAGGCGCCACGGAAGGCCACGCCGCCTTCGGACTCGACGTCGTAGGCCTTGCAGATTTCGTGGGTCATGTCGGCCGCCAGGGTGTACTTGACCTGGCCGATGCCGCCGTTGTTGACCGGGGTGTTACGCCAGGCGTTGTGGGTGAAGTGCGAGTCGATCGACACGCCGATCACTTCCACGTTGCGCGCCTGGAAGTCAGGAATGCGGTTGTCCAGGGCGATCAGCTCGGACGGGCAGACGAAGGTGAAGTCCAGTGGGTAGAAGAACACCAGGCCGTACTTGCCCTTGATGGCCGAGGCCAGGTTGAAGCTGTCGACGATCTCGCCGTTGCCCAGCACAGCTGGAACGGTGAAGTCGGGGGCTTGTTTGCCAACGAGTACGCTCATTGTAATCTCCTGATGAGGGTGAAGAACCGTTTGCCGGGCCAAGGCAGGCTTGCCCGACATCCAACAAAGGCCGACCATCATACACGGCTTCTGATGACAGGCCGAATCCAACCGCCGGTCGCTCAAGCGCGGCCCTTTCAGAAAGTCCTTTGACAAGCATTCTCATTAACATTAAGCTCCAACCCATCGACTCAACCCGCGATGGTCAGCCCTTATGTATGTGTGTCTTTGTGTCGGCGTTACCGACGGACAGATCCGCGATGCGATCTATGAAGGATGCTGCAGTTACAAGGAAGTCCGCGCTGCGACCAACGTCGCCAGCCAATGTGGCAAATGCGCCTGCCTGGCCAAGCAAGTGGTCCGCGAAACCATCACCGAGCTGCAGGTAAGCCAGCAAGCCGCCCTGCCCTACCCGGTGGAATTTACCGCCGCTTGATTTCACAGAATTTGAAGAACCGGACCTCGTGTCCGGTTTTTTTATGCCCATAATTCAATAAGTTAGCGTTCCAACGCGGTTCACAAACATTCTTATTCCTATTAATTTTCACTTATTATTCAAGAACTTAGGTTTGACACACCTAAGTATCGGGCTCAAACTTCCCTGTATTGACACACTTATCAGGGCAGGAACCCGAAATGAAAGGCGACGTAAGCGTCATCCAGCATCTCAACAAGATCCTCGGAAACGAGCTGGTCGCGATCAACCAGTACTTCCTGCACGCCCGCATGTACGAAGATTGGGGCCTGAACAAACTCGGCAAGCACGAGTACAAGGAATCGATCGACGAGATGAAGCACGCTGACAAACTGATCAAGCGTATTCTCTTCCTCGAAGGCATCCCCAACGTCCAGGACCTGGGCAAGCTGCTGATCGGCGAACACACCAAGGAAATGCTCGAGTGTGACCTTAAGATCGAACAGAAAGGCCTGATCGACCTCAAAGCCGCCATCGCCCATTGCGAAACCGTCGGCGACTTCGGCTCGCGCGATCTGCTCGAAGACATCCTCGAATCCGAGGAAGAGCACATCGACTGGCTGGAAACCCAATTGAGCCTGATCGACAAGATCACCATCGAGAACTACCTGCAGTCGCAGATGGGCGAAGAGTAATTTTCGCAGGCAATAAAAAACCCGCCTTGAGCGGGTTTTTTATTGCCTGTGTGTTGCTCAGGCTTCGGAAGCCTTGGCCTTGGCGGCCGCTTCCTTGATCAGGGTCTGCAGCTCACCCTTCTCGAACATTTCCAGCATGATGTCGCTGCCGCCGACCAGCTCGCCCGCTACCCACAGCTGCGGGAAGGTTGGCCAGTTGGCGTACTTGGGCAGGTTGGCGCGGATTTCCGGGTTCTGCAGGATGTCGACGTAGGCGAACTTCTCGCCACAACCCATCACGGCCTGCGAGGCACGCGCGGAAAAGCCACACTGTGGGGCATTCGGCGAGCCTTTCATGTAAAGCAGAACGGTGTTGTTGGCAATCTGCTCTTTGATCGTTTCGATGATATCCATGTAGCACCTCGGCTGAACTTTGCGACGCAGTCGTCGGACGGTGACGCATTGTAACGGAATCCCAAGCGGCGTGCTCGGCCTCTCCATCGCTCAAGCGGCCTCCACCTGCACAGGCACGCCATTGAGCGCCGCGTTGCCGGACACCTGGTCGCGCAGGCGCTCGTCGGTCAGGTCGTTGGCACTCACGCCAGGCTGCGCCTGGGCGACCTCCAGCTGCACGCCCAGGCGCGAATGGCCGAAGCCATGGGGCAGGCTGACCACACCGGGCATCATCTCCTCGCTGGCCTGCACCTCGACTTCCAGGGAGCCGGTGCGCGAACGGATGCGCACCTGTTGGCCATCCTGCAAGTGCCGTTGCTGCAGGTCCTGCGGGTGCATCAACAGCTGATGGCGCGGCTTGCCTTTGACCAGACGATGGAAGTTGTGCATCCAGGAGTTGTTGCTGCGGATGTGGCGGCGGCCGATCAGCAGCAGCTCGCCAGCCCTCGGCGGCGCCTGGCGGGCAAGGCGCTGCAGGTCGTCCAGCAGCACCTGGGGCGCTGCCTCGACGGCCTTGCTGGCAGTGCCCAGGCGCTCCGCGAGGTTGGCCCGCAGCGGGCCAAGATCCAAGCCGTGCGGATGTTGGGCCAGGGTTTCCAGCGAGAGTTTCAGGGTAGAGGTATCGCCGTAGCGCCCCTTGCGCAGGGCATGGTCGATCATCTGTGCCGGCGCCAGAGTGGGTTTGAGCGCCATCTCGGCGCGCTCGGCAAACGCCCGTGCCAGGCCGACGAAGATCTCCCAGTCATGCAGCGCCCCCTCAGGCTTGGCCAGGATCGCTCGGTTGAAGCGCGTGACATTGCGCACCGCCAGCAGGTTGAAGGTGCTGTCGTAGTGGTCGTTTTCCAATGCCGAGGTGGACGGCAGGATCAGGTCGGCGTGGCGCGTGCTCTCGTTGATGTAGAGGTCGATGCTGAGCATGAACTCCAGGCCCTGCAGCGCGCGGTCCAGTTGCCGGCCATTGGGGGTCGACAGCACCGGGTTGCCAGCCACGGTCACCAGTGCGCGAACCTGGCCCTCGCCAGGGGTGAGCATTTCTTCGGCCAGGGCCGCAACAGGCAGCTCTCCGCCATATTCGGGCAAGCCCGACACGCGGCTTTGCCAGGCGTTGAAATGCCCACCTGAGGTGCTCGCCACCAGGTCCACGGCAGGTTCGGTGCACAGCGCCCCACCCTCGCGGTCGAGGTTGCCGGTGACCAAATTGATCAGTTGCACCAGCCAATGGCAGACGCTGCCGAAGGCTTGGGTCGAGACCCCCATGCGCCCATAGCACACGCCCTTGTCGGCCGCCGCGAAATCCCGTGCCAGCTGGCGAATGTCTGCCGCGTCGATGCCGCAGTGCGCGCTCATGGCCTCGGCACCGAACGGTGCGATGGCCTCGCGCACCTGCTGCAGGCCGTTCACCGGCAAGTGCGTGCCACGTGCCAGGTCTTCGTCGAACAAGGTGTGCAAAAGGCCGCCGAGCAGGGCCGCATCGCCCCCGGGGCGCACGAACAGGTGCTGGTCGGCCATCGCGGCAGTTTCGCTGCGCCGCGGGTCTACCACCACCAAGCGCCCGCCCCGGGCACGCAGGGCCTTCAGGCGCTTTTCGACGTCCGGCACGGTCATGATGCTGCCGTTGGAGGCCAAAGGGTTGCCGCCGAGGATCAGCATGAACTGGGTCTGGTCGATATCGGGGATCGGCAGCAGCAGGCCGTGGCCGTACATCAGGTGGCTGGTCAGGTGCTGGGGCAGTTGGTCCACCGAGGTGGCGGAGAAGCGGTTGCGGGTCTTGAGCAGGCCAAGAAAGTAGTTGCTATGGGTCATCAACCCGTAGTTGTGCACGCTGGGGTTGCCTTGATAGACCGCCACGGCGTTGCGCCCGTGGGCCTGCTGTATCGCCCAGAGCTTGTCGGCGGCCAGGGCGAAGGCTTCGTCCCAGCCAATGGCCTGCCACTGCTCGCCGACCCGCTTGTGCGGTTGGCGCAGGCGGTCGGGGTCGTGCTGGATGTCCTGCAATGCCACGGCCTTGGGGCAGATATGGCCGCGGCTGAACGGGTCGTCAGGGTCGCCCTTGATCGAGCTGATGCGCGCAGCGCCATCAGGCTCATGGCTGATTTCGATGTTCAGCCCGCAGATGGCTTCGCACAGGTGACAGGCACGGTGATGCAGGGTCTTGGTCATGGCCGCCTCTGCCTTGTTGTTGTCAAAGGGTGACTATGCGCCCCGCCCCGGCCCCCTTCCAGCCGGCTTCGTGGCGTGAATCCTGCGACATCAGGCAGACGATTCGCGCCAGCGCCGGGCAAAGCCATTTGCCAAATTGCCAGCAAGCCGTGTACAAACCCTGTAGCAAATAAAAAACAGCACGGGCTCAACGGGTAAATACACCCTTTGCAACAGAGCCGCTGTTTCCCCTCTTGGTTTCAGGCGACATTTAATTATAGTATTGCGCCTTTCCCTATTTCGTCCGCCCCGTGCGGCTTACGCCGCAGGTCACTCCCGTTGTCAAAAAAAACCATACGGTCGACCTGCATTTCGTTGCAGATAAGGTAGTCAATCATGAGCGCTAGGCACTTTCTCTCCCTGCTGGACTTCACCACCGACGAATTGCTCGGGGTGATCCGCCGCGGCATCGAGCTGAAGGACCTGCGCAAGCGAGGCGTGCTGTTCGAACCGCTGAAGAACCGCGTGCTGGGCATGATCTTCGAGAAATCCTCGACCCGTACCCGCGTGTCGTTCGAGGCCGGCATGATCCAGCTCGGCGGCCAGGCCATCTTCCTGTCCCCGCGCGACACCCAGCTGGGCCGCGGCGAGCCGATCAGCGACAGCGCCATCGTGCTGTCGAGCATGCTCGATGCGGTGATGATCCGTACCCATGCCCACAGCACCCTCACCGAATTCGCCGCCAACTCGCGGGTGCCGGTGATCAACGGCCTGTCGGACGAATCGCACCCCTGCCAGCTGCTGGCCGACATGCAGACCTTCCTCGAGCACCGTGGCTCGATCCAGGGCAAGACCGTGGCCTGGATCGGTGATGGCTTCAACATGTGCAACTCGTACATCGAGGCTGCCCGGCAGTTCGACTTCCAGCTGCGCATCGCCTGCCCGCAAGGCTACGAGCCGGACCCACGCTTCATGGCCCTGGGCGGTGACCGCGTGCAGATCATCCGCGACCCGCAGGAAGCGGTGCGTGGCGCCCACCTGGTGACCACCGACGTCTGGACTTCCATGGGTCAGGAGGAGGAAACTGCACGGCGCCTGGCGCACTTCGCGCCTTACCAGGTCACCCGCGAAATGCTCGACCTGGCGGCACCCGATGCCCTGTTCATGCATTGCCTGCCCGCCCACCGTGGTGAGGAAATCAGCCAGGACCTGCTCGACGACCCGCGTTCGGTCGCCTGGGACCAGGCTGAAAACCGGCTGCATGCGCAGAAGGCCCTTCTCGAATTCC
>NZ_DJTF01000054.1:0-9699 GCF_002438125.1 Pseudomonas sp. UBA6315 | reverse complement strand
TCCAGAACCTCAACCTGCACCTCAACGCAGGCGACATCGGTTGCCTGCTGGGGTCTTCGGGGTGCGGCAAGACCACCACGCTGCGCGCCATCGCCGGCTTCGAGCCGGTCCACGAGGGTGAAATCCAGCTGGCCGGCGAAGTCATTTCCCGCGCAGGCTTCACCCAGGCACCGGAAAAGCGCCGCATCGGCATGGTGTTCCAGGACTACGCGCTGTTCCCGCACCTGACCGTGGCGCAGAACATTGCCTTTGGTATCGCCAAGCACCCGCGCCAGGCGCAGGTGGTCGAAGAAATGCTCGAGCTGGTCAAGCTCGGCGGCCTCGGTGGGCGCTACCCGCACGAGCTGTCAGGCGGCCAGCAACAGCGCGTGGCCCTGGCCCGTGCGCTGGCCCCCGAGCCGCAATTGCTGCTGCTCGACGAGCCGTTCTCCAACCTCGACGTGGAATTGCGCCGGCGCCTCAGCCATGAAGTCCGCGACATCCTCAAAAGCCGTGGCACCAGCGCGATCCTGGTCACCCATGACCAGGAAGAAGCCTTCGCGGTCAGCGACCACGTGGGCGTGTTCAAGGAAGGCCGCCTGGAGCAGTGGGATACCCCTTACAACCTCTACCACGAGCCGCAGACGCCGTTCGTTGCCAGTTTCATCGGCCAGGGCTACTTCATCCGTGGCCAGATGAGCAGCCATGAGGCGGTCAACACCGAGCTGGGCGAGTTGCGTGGCAACCGCGCCTACACCATGGCCCCGGGCAGCTCGGTGGATGTGCTGCTGCGCCCCGATGACATCGTCCATGCGCCCGACAGCGCATTGCGCGCGGCCATCGTTGGCAAGAGCTTCCTTGGCGCATCGACGCTGTATCGCCTGCAACTGCCGACCGGCAGCCAGCTGGAAGCGATCTTCCCAAGCCATGTCGACCATCAGGTGGGTGAGGATGTGGGGATTGCGGTGAAGGCCGACCACCTGGTGCTGTTCCCGGTGCCGGGCAGTGTCGCGGCGCAGTTGCCGCGACAAGAGAATGGGGTTCGCCGCTACAGTTCGGCGACCTGACCACCCCACCAGGGGCTGCAGTGCAGCCCCGGGTGCTTTCTAGCCCCGGCCAATTCCGGCGAACGTGCCCTGGGTATGCTCCGCCAGCACCTTCGCTGCCAACTCGACTTCCAGCCCTCGCCGTCCAGCACTGACATGGATGGTTGCAAAGTTTTGCGCGGAATCATCGATGAAGGTGCGCAGGCGCTTCTTCTGCCCCAATGGGCTGATGCCTCCCACCAGGTAGCCGGTGGCGCGCTGCGCGGCGGCCGGGTCGGCCATTTCGCACTTCTTCACGCCTGCGGCATGGGCCAGCGCCTTGAGGTCCAGGGTGCCCACCACCGGCACTACCGCCACCAGCAGTTCGCCCTTCTCACTGCTCGCAAGCAACGTCTTGAACACTTGTTGCGGGTCGAGCCCCAGCTTTTCTGCCGCCTCCAGCCCGTAGGACGCCGATTTCGGGTCATGTTCATAACTGTGCACGCGGTGTTCGGCACGGGCTTTTTTCAGCAGGTCGAGGGCGGGGGTCATGCAAGGCTCCGGTCTGGGACAGGTCGGCGGCTACTTTAGGATAAATCCCACATCCCAGCCAGCTTATGGCCTACGCGACTGTCTAGCCTGCGGATTCGACCCGGCATGGGGCGTTCAGAACGTGACCGATGGTTCACTTTCGACCTTTGACATAAGCGTTTCTTGTCTATATTTTTTCGTTTCTGAATAAATGGTGCACTTTTTAGGTGCATTCCTGTATCCGTCCGGGGTCAATGGGGATAGGCCCCGGGCATTGCTGTCGAGCGCCACGCGCCTCACAACAAAAAAAACCGAGGTCATACATGACGACTGCTCTGCGCGAACCCACATTGTCCAGCCAATGCCTGGCCGAATTTCTCGGCACGGCACTGCTGATCTTCTTCGGTACCGGTTGTGTCGCCGCCCTCAAGGTCGCCGGCGCCAGCTTCGGCCTGTGGGAAATCAGCATCATCTGGGGGGTCGGCGTGAGCATGGCGATCTACCTCACCGCCGGCATTTCCGGCGCGCACCTGAACCCCGCCGTGAGCATCGCGCTCGCCGTGTTCGCCGGTTTCGACAAACGCAAGCTGCCGTTCTACATGCTTGCCCAGGTGTGCGGAGCGTTCTGCGGCGCCGCGCTGGTCTACACCCTGTACAGCAACCTGTTCTTCGATTTCGAACAGGCCCATGCCATGTTGCGCGGCAGCCGCGAAAGCCTGGAGCTGGCCTCGGTGTTTTCCACCTATCCGCACCCACTGCTTTCCACTGGCCAGGCATTTCTGGTCGAAGTGGTGATCACGGCCATCCTGATGGCGGTGATCATGGCCCTTACCGACGACAACAACGGCCTGCCACGCGGGGCCATGGCACCGCTGCTGATCGGCCTGCTGATCGCCGTGATCGGCAGCGCCATGGGCCCATTGACCGGCTTCGCGATGAACCCAGCGCGCGATTTCGGGCCAAAACTGATGACTTTCCTGGCTGGCTGGGGCGAAATCGCCTTCACTGGCGGTCGGGACATCCCCTATTTCCTGGTTCCGGTGTTCGCACCGATCCTCGGCGCCTGCCTCGGTGCCGCGACCTATCGCGGCCTGATCGCCCGCAACCTGCCGGTGGCGGCAAGCGCGAACCCAGAGACAAACGACAATCGCCAGGGCGATACTCAAGCCAACTGATGCGGCGCCCTGACCCCCTCATTTTGCAAGGCCTACGACCATGACAGACACCCAGGATAAGCACTACATCATTGCCCTGGACCAGGGCACGACCAGTTCGCGGGCCATCATTTTCGACCGCGACGCCAATGTGGTCGGCACCTCCCAGCGCGAGTTCGCCCAGCACTACCCACAAGCGGGCTGGGTCGAGCACGACCCGATGGAAATCTTCGCCACCCAGAGCGCAACCATGGTCGAGGCCCTGGCCCAGGCCGGCATCAGCCACGCCCAGGTGGCTGCGCTGGGCATCACCAACCAGCGCGAAACCACGGTGGTATGGGACAAGGAAACCGGCCGCCCGGTGTACAACGCCATTGTCTGGCAGTGCCGGCGCAGCACCGAAATCTGCGCGCAGCTCAAGCGTGACGGGCATGAGCAATACATCCGCGAGACCACCGGCCTGGTCACCGACCCGTACTTCTCGGGCACCAAGCTCAAGTGGATCCTGGACAACGTCGAGGGCGCCCGCGAACGCGCCGAGCGTGGCGAGCTGCTGTTCGGCACCATCGATACCTGGCTGATCTGGAAGTTCTCCGGTGGCAAGGTGCATGTCACCGACTACACCAACGCCTCGCGCACGCTGATGTTCAACATCCACGACCTGCAGTGGGACGACAAGCTGCTGGAAATCCTCGGCATCCCGCGCCAGATGCTGCCGCAGGTGCGCCCGTCCTCCGAAGTCTATGGCCACACCAAGAGCGGCATCGCCATCGCCGGTATCGCCGGCGACCAGCAGTCCGCGCTGTTCGGCCAGATGTGCGTGGAGCCGGGCCAGGCCAAGAACACCTATGGCACCGGCTGCTTCCTGCTGATGAACACCGGGGACAAGGCAGTGAAGTCGTCCCATGGCCTGCTCACCACCATCGCCTGCGGCCCGCGGGGCGAAGTGGCCTATGCACTGGAAGGCGCCGTATTCAACGGCGGCTCGACCGTGCAATGGCTGCGCGATGAGCTGAAGATCGTCAACGACGCCCTCGATACCGAGTATTTCGCCAGCAAGGTCAAGGACAGCAATGGCGTGTACCTGGTGCCGGCCTTCACCGGCCTCGGCGCGCCGTACTGGGACCCGTATGCACGCGGTGCGCTGTTCGGCCTGACCCGCGGGGTGAAGGTCGATCACATCATCCGCGCCGCGCTGGAGTCGATCGCCTACCAGACCCGCGACGTGCTCGACGCCATGCAGCAGGACTGCGGCCAGCGCCTGTCCGAGCTGCGCGTGGACGGTGGCGCAGTGGCCAACAACTTCCTCATGCAGTTCCAGGCCGACATTCTCGGCACCTGCGTCGAGCGCCCGCAAATGCGCGAAACCACGGCCCTGGGTGCGGCGTACCTGGCGGGCCTGGCCTGTGGTTTCTGGAGTGGCCTGGAAGAGTTGCGCGGCAAGGCGATCATCGAGCGCGAATTCAGCCCGCAGCTGGATGAAGCGCAGAAGGAGAAGCTGTACGCCGGCTGGCGTAAAGCGGTCGATCGTACCCGTGACTGGGAAGACCACGAGGCCTGATGTGACGTGATTGTGGCCTCATCGCCGGCAAGCGCTGTTCCTGTGGGAGCCGGCTTGCCGGCGATGGGCCGCCTGGCGGCCCCATCGTCTACTGGCCGTGATCCCCTTCCTACGGCATCATTGCAGAATTTGTCCGGCTGCCCCAAAGGACCGCCCATGAATCTGCCCCCACGCCAACAACAAATTCTCGAGCTGGTTCGCGAACGCGGCTATGTCAGCATCGAGGAAATGGCGCAGCTTTTCATCGTCACCCCGCAAACCATCCGCCGCGATATCAACCAGCTGGCCGAGCTCAACCTGCTACGCCGCTACCACGGCGGTGCGGCCTACGACTCGAGCATCGAGAACACCGCCTACGCCATGCGCGCCGACCAGATGCGTGATGAAAAGCAGCGCATCGCCGAAGCCGTGGCCCGGCAGATTCCCGACCATGCCTCGCTGTTCATCAACATCGGCACCACCACCGAGTCGATCGCCCGCGCCCTGCTCAACCACAACCACCTCAAGGTCATCACCAACAACCTGCACGTGGCCGCGATCCTGGCCGCCAAGGACGACTTCGAAGTCCTGGTCGCCGGCGGTACGGTGCGCCGCGATGGCGGCGTGGTCGGCCAGGCCAGCGTCGACTTCATCAGCCAGTTTAAGGTCGACTTCGCCCTGGTCGGTATCAGCGGCATCGATGAAGACGGCAGCCTGCTGGATTTCGACTACCAGGAAGTACGCGTGTCCCAGGCGATCATCGCCAACGCCCGGCAGGTGATCCTCGCCGCCGACTCCAGCAAGTTCGGGCGTAACGCCATGGTGCGCCTGGGCTCGATCAGCCTGGTCGACTGCCTGGTCACCGACCAGCCGCCCACCCCGGCGCTGGGCGAATTGCTCAACCAGCACAAGATCCGCCTCGAGGTGGTGTGAGCCCATGGCGGGCCCTTTCGCGGCCCGCCATTTTCGTTAATGTTCACTTTATTGTCATTTGATCAGTTTTTTCTATGAAGACTGACTGGCGACCGGCTTTCTCTTGCGCTAGTATTTTCGGAAACGAACATCAATGTTCATATTCGATGTGAACAGCCCCAGGAGGCCTTGCCCGTGTCCCAACCCGTTTCGTCCCAGCCCCCACTCGCCGACTGCTATGACCTCGCCGTGATCGGCGGTGGCATCAATGGCGTGGGCATTGCTGCCGACGCCGCCGGGCGTGGCCTCAGCGTGTTTCTCTGTGAGAAGGACGACCTTGCGCAACACACCTCCTCGGCCAGCAGCAAGCTGATCCACGGTGGCCTGCGCTATCTGGAACACTACGAATTCCGCCTGGTGCGCGAGGCACTGGCAGAGCGCGAAGTGCTGTTGGCCAAGGCACCGCACATCGTCAAGCCGATGCGTTTCGTGCTGCCCCATCGCCCGCACCTGCGCCCGGCCTGGATGATCCGTGCCGGCCTGTTCCTGTACGACCACCTGGGCAAGCGCAAGCGCCTGGGCGCCTCGCGCAGCCTGCGCTTCGGCGCCGACTCGCCGCTCAAGCCTGCAATCAGCCGTGGCTTCGAATACGCCGACTGCGCCGTCGACGACGCCCGCCTGGTGGTGCTCAATGCCATGGCCGCCCGCGAGCACGGCGCGCACATCCACACCCGCACCCGTTGCCTGCGCGCCGAACGCACCGACGGCGTGTGGGAAGTCGAACTGCAGGCCGCCGACGGCAGCGTGCGCACGATCCGCGCCCGTGCCCTGGTCAACGCCGCCGGGCCTTGGGTCGCCAGCTTCATCAAGGACGACCTCAAGCTCGATGCGCCCTACGGCATCCGCCTGATCCAGGGCAGCCACCTGATCGTGCCGCGCCTGTACGAGGGCGAACATGCCTACATTCTGCAGAACGAAGATCAGCGCATCGTCTTCTGCATCCCTTACCTGGACCGCTTCACCCTGATCGGCACGACCGACCGCGAGTACAGCGGCGACCCGGCCAAGGTGGCGATTACCGAGCAGGAAACCGACTACCTGCTGAACATCGTCAACGCCCACTTCAACCGCCCGCTGAGCCGCGAAGACATCCTGCACACCTACTCCGGTGTACGGCCACTGTGCAATGACGAATCGGACAACCCTTCGGCAGTCACCCGCGACTACACCCTGGCGCTGTCGGCCGAACAGGGCCAGGCACCGTTGCTGTCGGTGTTCGGTGGCAAGCTGACCACCTACCGCAAGCTGGCGGAATCGGCCATGGCCGAGCTCAAGCCCTTCTTCACCCAGATGCGTGGCAGCTGGACGGCCGAAGCGGCCCTGCCCGGTGGCGAACAGATGTCCAGCGTGCAGGCGCTGGTCGATGCCCTGCTGGCACGTCACAACTGGCTGCCAGTGGATATCGCCAAGCGCTGGGCCGTGACCTACGGCACCCGCGCCTGGCAACTGCTCGATGGCGTACAAGGCCCGGAGGACCTGGGCCAGGCCATCGGCGGCGGGTTGTTCAGCCGCGAGGTGGACTACCTGCGCAGTGCCGAATGGGCAATCAGCGCCGACGATATCCTCTGGCGCCGGACCAAGCTCGGCCTGTTCACCACCGCCGCAGAGCAGCATGCGCTGGTTGCCTACCTCGCGCTTGCACAGCAGCAGCGCGCCGCCTGATCCACCCCTGCTCCTCCACTGCAGCGGCCACGGCCGCTGCAGCTGTTTTTACACCCTTGCCCCGCGGTAAAGGGCACGCGCCAAGCACCCACCTTTCACCCAGCTGTGGTAGATAGATCACAACCCCCTTCGTTCGGCTTTCCGAACAAGTGGCCGCATTGCATTCGGCCAGCCGTACAAAAGGCCAGCCGAGCGCCTCGTACCAAAGGTGTAATACCTAGTATTTTCAATGCGTAAGGTTGAAAGTGGCAGCTTGGCACGACTCATGCTCTACACTTCAGACCCGAATGCACACCGCTTCATGCTGTATTCGTTGAACGAAAGAGTCCGCCAACGGCTCCATAAAAAAAACAAACACGTCGAGGAAAATTTGATGCGTATCGTTCGTCAATTGCTGGGCGCCGCCATCGCGGCTGCAGTCATCGCTTCGCCGGCCATGGCCGAGGAGCTGACCGGCACCCTGAAGAAGATCAAGGATTCGGGCACCATCACCCTGGGGCACCGCGACTCCTCCATTCCATTTTCCTACCTGGCCGGCAAGCCCGAGCCCGTGGGCTACTCGCATGACATCCAGCTGGCTGTCGTCGACGCCCTGAAGAAGCAACTGGGTACGGACATCAAGGTCCGTTACAACCTGGTCACCTCGCAAACCCGCATCCCGCTGGTGCAGAACGGCACCGTCGACCTGGAGTGCGGCTCCACCACCAACAACGTCGAGCGCCAGCAGCAGGTCGGCTTCTCGGTGGGCATCTTCGAAGTCGGTACGCGCCTGCTGACCAAGGTCAAGGACGGTCAGCCTTCCTACAAGGACTTCCCGGACCTGGCCGGCAAGAACGTGGTGACCACCGCCGGCACCACCTCCGAGCGCATCCTCAAGGCGATGAACGCCGACAAGCAGATGAAGATGAACGTGATTTCCGCCAAGGACCACGGTGAAGCCTTCAACATGCTCGAAAGCGGCCGCGCCGTGGCTTTCATGATGGACGACGCCCTGCTCGCCGGTGAAATGGCCAAGGCCCGCAACCCGAAAGACTGGGTCATCACCGGTACCCCACAGTCGTACGAAATCTACGGCTGCATGGTGCGCAAGGACGATGCGGCGTTCAAGAAAGCGGTCGACGACGCCATCGTGGCCTACTTCAAGTCGGGCGAAGTCAACAAGAGCTACGACAAGTGGTTCACTCAGCCAATCCCACCGAAGGGGCTGAACCTGAACTTCCAGATGAGCGACGAGCTGAAGAAACTGATCGCCGAGCCGACCGACAAGGCCGCGGACGAGAAGAAGTCCTGATCCTCAGATAGTGGCCTGGTGCTCAACGGCACGAATCAACTCTGCAGGCCACCCATTAGTGTCTAACCTTTCATCCGAGGGCGCCCTGCGCCCCCGGATGCTCGAAGGTGCCCGTGAAACAACCGTCTGAGGGGAAATCCCGATGAATTACAACTGGGACTGGGGCGTGTTCTTCAAGTCCACCGGCGTGGGCAGCGAAACCTATCTGGACTGGTACATCACCGGCCTGGGCTGGACCATCGCCATCTCCATCACCGCCTGGATCATTGCCCTGTTGCTGGGGTCGGTGCTCGGTGTCATGCGCACCGTGCCCAATCGCCTGGTATCAGGCATCGCCACCGCCTATGTGGAATTGTTCCGCAACGTGCCGCTGCTGGTGCAGCTGTTCATCTGGTACTTCCTGGTACCGGACTTGCTGCCCGAAGGCCTGCAGGAATGGTTCAAGCAAGACCTCAACCCGACCACTTCGGCGTTGATCAGCGTGGTCATCTGCCTGGGCCTGTTCACCGCCGCACGTGTCTGCGAGCAGGTGCGCACCGGTATCCAGGCGCTGCCCAAGGGCCAGGAGGCCGCCGCTCGCGCCATGGGCTTCAGCCTGCCGCAGATCTACAACAACGTGCTGCTGCCGCAGGCCTACCGGATCATCATTCCGCCGCTCACCTCCGAGTTTCTCAACGTGTTCAAGAACTCCTCGGTGGCGTCGCTGATCGGCCTGATGGAGCTGCTCGCGCAGACCAAGCAGACCGCCGAGTTTTCCGCCAACCTGTTCGAGGCATTCACCCTGGCCACGCTGATCTACTTCACCCTGAACATGGGCCTGATGCTGATCATGCGCATGGTCGAGAAGAAAGTCGCCGTGCCTGGCCTGATTTCCGTGGGAGGCAAGTAAATGGACATGGATTTCAGCCAGATCATCCCCGCCCTGCCCGCCCTCTGGGAAGGCATGGTCATGACCCTCAAGCTGATGGTCATGGGCATCGTCGGCGGCATCGCCCTGGGTACCATCCTGGCGTTGATGCGCCTGTCGTCGAGCAAGCTGCTGTCGCGCCTGGCCGGCGCCTACGTCAACTACTTCCGCTCGATCCCGCTGCTGCTGGTGATCACCTGGTTCTACCTGGCGGTGCCCTTCGTGCTGCGCTGGATCACCGGCGAAGACACCCCGATCGGCGCCTTCACCTCGTGCGTCGTGGCCTTCATGATGTTCGAGGCCGCGTACTTCTGCGAAATCGTCCGTGCCGGCGTGCAGTCGATCTCCAAGGGCCAGATGGGCGCCGCGCAGGCGCTGGGCATGAACTACGCGCAGACCATGCGCCTGATCATCCTGCCCCAGGCCTTTCGCAAGATGACCCCGCTGCTGCTGCAGCAGAGCATCATCCTGTTCCAGGACACCTCGCTGGTGTACACCGTGGGCCTGGTGGACTTCCTCAACTCGGCACGTTCCAACGGCGACATCAACAGGCGCGCCCATGAGTTCCTGATCTTCGGCGGGGTGGTCTACTTCCTCATCAGCTTCTCCGCTTCCACGCTGGTCGACCGCCCGCAAAA
>NZ_DJTF01000095.1:0-11741 GCF_002438125.1 Pseudomonas sp. UBA6315 | reverse complement strand
GTGTGGGGCCGCGGCCAGACCTGGCGGCTGACGCAGATGTGGGTCAAGCAGAAGTACTTCGACGGCGCGCTGGACGTGAAATTCGGCCGCTTCGGCGAGGGCGAAGACTTCAACAGCTTCCCCTGCGACTTCCAGAACCTGGCCTTCTGCGGCTCGCAGGTGGGCAACTGGGTGGGCGGCATCTGGTACAACTGGCCGGTCAGCCAATGGGCGCTGCGGGTCAAGTACAACATCACGCCGGAGTTCTTCGTCCAGGTTGGCGCGTTCGAGCAGAACCCCTCGAACCTGGAAACCGGCAATGGCTTCAAGCTCAGCGGCAGCGGCACCAAGGGCGCGATCCTGCCGGTGGAAATGGTCTGGTCGCCCAAGGTCAACGACCTGCCGGGCGAATACCGCCTGGGCTACTACTACAGCACGGCCAAGGCCGATGACGTGTATGACGACGTCAACGGCAACCCGCAGGCGCTGAGCGGCGCAGACTTCAAGTCGCATTCGAGCAAGCACGGCTGGTGGGTGGTGGCGCAGCAGCAGGTCACGGCCCATGACGGCGACGTCAACCGCGGCCTGAGCCTGTTCGCCAACTTCACCGTGCACGACAAGGCCACCAACGTGGTCGACAACTACCAGCAGGTCGGGCTTGTGTACAAGGGCGCGTTCGATGCCCGGCCCAAGGACGATATCGGCTTCGGCGTGGCGCGCATTCACGTCAACGACGACGTGAAGAAACGGGCCGAGCTGCTCAATGCCCAGAGCGGAATCAGCGACTACGACGACGCAGGTTTCGTACCGCTGCAGCGCACTGAGTACAACGCCGAGCTCTACTACGGCTTCCACGTCACCAACTGGCTCACCGTGCGGCCCAACCTGCAGTACATCAAGAGCCCAGGCGGGGTCGACGAGGTGGACAACGCGCTGGTCGCCGGGCTGAAGATTCAGTCGTCTTTCTAAGCCAATTTGTTGTAAATTTACGCCAATCCAATTCGGCTCCCGGCATCCACTGGCTTGCAGTGGTTGTCGGGGATAGGCCGAGATAGCGCTATCTCAAACAACAAGAGCTTGGAACCATGCCCGAACATCCGCTACATCGCTTCTTTTCCTCGCAACGGCCCAGGCCGACGTTCGAGTGGGAGCGTTACCAGCAGCGCGATGTGCTGATCATCGATCACCCCCGTTGCCAGGCGGTGTTCAGCCGCCAGGGCGCGCAACTGCTGCACTTTCAGCCGGCCGGGGAGCGGCCCTGGCTGTGGTGCGCCGAGCAGTGGCCGCAGGTGGGGGCGATCCGCGGGGGCGTGCCGGTGTGCTGGCCCTGGTATGGCCGCCACCCCAGCGAAGATTTGTGGCCGGCCCATGGCTGGGCCCGGCTGCTGGACTGGAAGCTGGTGGACAGCCGCGAGGACGAGGAGGGCGTGACGCTGAAGTGGCGCCTGGACCTGTGCGACTGGCAGGTCGACCTGCAGGCCCGGCTGGGCAGCCGCATGGAGCTGAGCCTGAGCACCGAGCACCAGGACAGCGAACCGTGCCAGCTGAGCCATGCGCTGCTGGCCTACTGGCGTATCAGTGACGTTGCCGAGATAGCGCTGTCTGGGCTGGAAGACATCGAAGGCTACGACCGTCTCAACCGCCAGGCCTGCCGCGAGGGTGGCGCCTTGAAGCTCAAGGGCGGCTGCCAGAAGGTCTACCCGGGCACGCCACGGGTGCAGCTGCAGGACCCGGCCTGGCAGCGCGAGCTGTGCATCGACACCGGCGACAGCGACGACACGGTGGTCTGGCACCCCGGTAACCGCCCGTTGATGGGCGTGAGCGGGCGCGAAAGCCAGGGTTTCGTCTGCGTCGAGGCGGCAAGTGGCAGCGGCGAGGGCCTGAGCCTGGCGCCGGGGCAGCGCGCCCATTTGCGGCTGCAGGCGCACCGGCTCAGTTGAGTTCGTCGTCCTCGATCGGGTAACGGCTGGCGTTGAGGCTTTCCTTGATCTTGCGCAGGTGCGGCTGGAAGTCCACGCCACGGCGCAGGGTCATGCCGGTGGCCAGCACGTCGAGCACGGTGAGCTGGATGATCCGCGAGGTCATCGGCATGTAGATGTCGGTGTCTTCGGGCAGCGGAATATGCAGGCTCAGGCTGCAGGCCTGGGCCAGCGGCGAGCCGGCGGCGGTGAGGCCGAGCACCGAGGCGCCGTTTTCCCGCGCCAGGCGCGCCACCTCGACCAGTTCGCGGGTGCGCCCGGTGTAGGAGATGATCACGAACAGGTCGCCGGTGTGGGCCACCGAGGCCAGCATGCGCTGCATCAGCACGTCGGCGTGGGCCGACACCGCCAGGTTGAAGCGGAAGAACTTGTGCTGGGCATCCAGCGCCACCGGGGCCGAGGCGCCGAGGCCGAAGAAGTGGATCTGCCGGGCCTGGATCATCATGTCCACGGCGCGGCTGACCTGCTGCGGGTCGAGTTGCTGGCAGGCGGCGTCGAGCGAGGCGATGGCGCTGCCGAAGATTTTCTGGGTGTAGGCCGCCGGGTCATCGTCGGCTTCCACCGCACGGCTGACGTAGGCCGCGCCGCTGGCCAGGCTCTGCGCCAGTTGCAGCTTGAGCTCCGGGTAGCCGTTGACGCCGAACGAGCGGCAGAAGCGGTTGACGGTCGGCTCGCTGACCTTGGCCGCCTGGGCCAGCGCGGCAATGCTGAAGCGGGTGGCTTGTTGCGGGTTGAGCAGGATGACTTCGGCGACTTTGCGTTCGGCCTTGTTCAGCTCGTCGAGGCGTCCCTGGATCTGCTCCAGGAGGTTTCGCACGCGGTCCATGGGATGTCCTTGGGTCGGGAAGACAGCCGGCTGACGGATCAGCAGGCTTTTTGCAGGGTCATGTATCGTACTGTTGGTGCGGGTGGCGCACCACTTGTCTGTAACCTTTGTGTGTAATGTTGTGGTTTTTACTACATTATTCCTTGAAAACCGTATGTGAAAGCGGTATTCCTAGACCAACTTTAGGAAAGAACCAACATCATGGCTGCGATCAGTGTCGAACCTTGCACTTTTGCCCTGTTTGGCGCCCTGGGCGACCTGGCATTGCGCAAGCTGTTTCCTGCGCTCTACCAGCTCGACCGCGCCCACCTGCTGCATGCCGATACCCGCCTGCTGGCCCTGGCCCGCGAGGCCGGCAGTGCCCAGGAACATCTGGCTACCATCGAAACCCACCTGCGCCGGCACGTCGCCGACGCTGACCTGGAGCCTGCGGCGCTGGAGCGTTTTCTCGGCCGCCTCCGTTACCAGCACCTGGACTTCCTGCAGCCAGAGGGCTACCAGGCCCTGGCCGAGCAGGCTCCCGGCGAGCAGCCGCTGATCGCCTACTTCGCCACCGCCGCCGCGGTGTATGGCGCGATCTGTGAAAACCTCGACAAGGCGGGCCTCGCCGCACGCACCCGGGTGGTGCTGGAAAAGCCCATCGGCCACGACCTGGAGTCGTCCCGCCGGGTCAACGATGCGGTGGCGCGCTTCTTCCCGGAAAGCCGGGTGTATCGCATCGACCACTACCTGGGCAAAGAGACGGTGCAGAACCTGATCGCCCTGCGCTTTGCCAACAGCCTGTTCGAAACCCAGTGGAACCAGAATTCGATTTCCCACGTGGAGATCACCGTGGCCGAAAAGGTCGGCATCGAAGGCCGCTGGGGTTACTTCGACAAGGCCGGGCAACTGCGCGACATGATCCAGAATCACCTGCTGCAGCTGCTGTGCCTGATCGCCATGGACCCTCCCAGCGACCTCTCGGCCGACAGCATCCGCGACGAGAAGGTCAAGGTGCTCAAGGCGCTGGCGCCGATCACCGGCGACGGCCTGAGCACCCGCGTGGTGCGCGGCCAGTACATCGCCGGCTACAGCGACGGCAAGGCGGTGCCCGGCTACCTCGAGGAAGACAACGCCAACGCCCAGAGCGACACCGAAACCTTCGTCGCCCTGCGCGCCGACATCCGCAACTGGCGCTGGTCCGGCGTGCCGTTCTACCTGCGCACCGGCAAGCGCATGCCGCAGAAGCTCTCGCAGATCGTCATCCACTTCAAGGAAACGCCGCACTATATCTTCGCCCCCGAGCAGCGCCTGCAGATCGGCAACAAGCTGATCATCCGCCTGCAACCGGACGAGGGCATTTCCTTGCGGGTGATGACCAAGGAGCAGGGCCTGGACAAGGGCATGCAGCTGCGCAGCGGGCCGCTGCAACTGAATTTTTCCGACACCTGGCGTACTGCGCGGATTCCGGATGCCTACGAGCGCTTGCTGCTCGAAGTGATGCGTGGCAACCAGAACCTGTTCGTGCGCAAGGATGAGATCGAGTACGCCTGGAAGTGGTGCGACCAGCTCATCGCCGGCTGGCGCAACGCGGGCGATGCCCCCAAGCCGTATGCGGCGGGCACCTGGGGGCCAATGAGTTCGATTGCATTGATCACACGTGATGGGAGGGCGTGGTATGGGGATATCTGAGCTGAAATTGCCGGCAAGCGTGAACGCGCATGCGCTGGCTGACGCCAAGGCGCTATCGACGACCCTGGCGCGTGATGTGGCCGAGCGCCTGCGTGCTGCGATCAGTGCCAAGGGCCAGGCGTGCCTGGTGCTGTCGGGCGGCCGTAGCCCGGTGCCGTTTCTCGAACAGCTGGCCACTGAAGCGCTGGACTGGTCGAAGGTGACCGTTAGCCTGGCCGACGAGCGCTGGGTGCCGGTGGAACACGCCGACAGCAACGCCGGCCTGCTGGCCCGCCACCTGTTCAAGGGGGCGGCGGCCAAGGCGCGTTTCCTTGGCCTTTACCGCCAGGCCGAGAGCCTCGATGCGGCAGCGCTGGGCGCCGACCAGGCGCTGGCCGCGCTGCCAGCCATCGATGTGCTGGTGCTGGGCATGGGCGACGATGGCCATACCGCGTCGCTGTTCCCCAACAGCCCCAACCTGGCCGAAGGCCTGGCGCGCGACAGCCAGCGCCGCTGCCTGGCGATGCTGGCGCCGAGCGTGCCGCACCAGCGCCTGTCGATGACCCGTTCGCTGCTGGCCAGCGCTGGCTTCATCGCGCTGTCCGTGCAAGGCCCGGGCAAACTCGCTACCCTGCGCGCCGCGCTGGCGGGCAACGATATTACCGAAATGCCGATTCGCGCCTTTCTTCACGACCCCCTGGACATCTACTGGTGCCCATGAGCCAAGGATCCACTGTCATGACCACCCTTGAACGCCCACAGCCCAAGCTCTCGATGGCCGAGAAAGCTGCCCGGATCGATGCGATCTGCGGCGCGGCGCGCATTCTGCCGGTAATCACCATCGCCCGTGAGCAAGACATCCTGCCGCTGGCCGACGCCCTGGCTGCCGGCGGCATCCGCACCCTGGAAGTGACCTTGCGCTCCCAGCATGGCCTGAAGGCCATCCAGGTGCTGCGCGAGCAGCGCCCGGAGTTGTGCGTGGGCGCCGGTACGGTGCTCGATCGCAGCATGTTCGCGGCGGTTGAAGCGGCTGGCGCGCAGTTCGTCGTCACCCCGGGCATCACCCAGGACATTCTCGAAGCGGGCGTGGACAGCGAGATCCCGCTGCTGCCTGGCATCAGCACGCCGTCGGAAATCATGATGGGCTATGCCCTGGGCTACCGCCGCTTCAAGCTGTTCCCCGCGGAAATCAGCGGTGGCGTGGCGGCGATCAAAGCCTTTGCCGGCCCGTTTGGTGATATCCGCTTCTGCCCAACGGGCGGGGTGAACCCGGCCAATGTGCGCAATTACATGGCCTTGCCCAATGTGATGTGCGTGGGCGGTACCTGGATGCTCGACAGCAGCTGGATCAAGAACGGCGAGTGGGCGCGGATCGAGGCGTGCAGCGCCGAGGCCATGGCGCTGCTGGACTGAAAGCGAATTCGTTGTGTGCTTTACGGCTTATGGGGCGCTTGGTCGGCGCCCCTTTTTTTTGCCTGCAGGTTTTGTGTGGGTTGGGCTGGCCCTATCGCCGGCAAGCCGGCTCCCACAGAAGCTGCGGGGGGACTTGTGGGAGCCGGCTTGCCGGCGATGGGGCCGGTACAGGCAATAAAAAAGCCCGCATCCAGGATGCGGGCTCTTGAGCACCAACCGGCAGCTTACGCCGCCTTGGCCTCTTGCTGGCTCAGCGAGCGGTTCAGCGCACTGAACAGTGCCTTGAAGCTGGCGGTGGTGATGTTCTCATCGATACCCACGCCATGCACCGGGCGGCCACCGGCCACGCGCAGTTCGATGTAGGCCGCCGCCTTGGCGTTGGTGCCGGCACCGATGGCGTGCTCGTTGTAGTCCATGATCTCCACGGCAACCGGCAGGCCGGCCACCAGGGCTTCCAGGGCGCCATTGCCCTTGCCGCGCCAGTGCAGGGTGGTTTCGCCTTCGCCGGCAACTTCCACTTCCACGGCGCTGTGGCCGTTTTCTTCCTGCAGGCGGTGGCTGACCAGGGCATACGGGCTGTTGGCCTGGAGGTATTCCTTGTGCAGCAGGCTGTAGATCTGCTGGGCGGTCATTTCCAAGCCCAGGCGGTCGGTTTCACCCTGCACCACCTGGCTGAACTCGATCTGCATGCGGCGCGGCAGGCTGATGCCGTATTCCTGCTCGAGCAGGTAGGTGATACCGCCCTTGCCGGACTGGCTGTTGACGCGGATCACCGCCTCGTAGCTGCGGCCGATATCGGCCGGGTCGATCGGCAGGTACGGCACTTCCCACAGCTCGCCTTCCTGCTGCTTGGCGAAGCCCTTGCGGATGGCGTCCTGGTGCGAGCCGGAGAAGGCGGTGTGGACCAGATCACCGACGTAAGGGTGGCGCGGGTGCACCGGCAGCTGGTTGCACTCTTCGACCACCTTGCGCACGCCGTCGATGTCGGAGAAGTCCAGGCCAGGGTCGATGCCCTGGGTGTAGAGGTTCAGCGCCAGGGTCACCAGGTCGACGTTGCCGGTGCGCTCGCCGTTGCCGAACAGGCAGCCTTCGGCGCGGTCGGCACCGGCCATCAGGCCCAGTTCGGTGGCGGCGATGCCGGTGCCACGGTCGTTGTGGCAGTGCAGGCTGATGATCACGCTGTCGCGGCGGCTGATGTTGCGGCAGAACCACTCGATCTGGTCGGCGTAGATGTTCGGCGTGGCGACTTCCACGGTGGCCGGCAGGTTGAGGATGAGCTTGTGCTCAGGGGTCGGGTTCCACACTTCGATGACGGCGTCGCAGACTTCCTTGGCGAACTCCAGCTCCGTGGCGCTGAAGGTCTCGGGCGAGTACTGGAAGGTCCACTGGGTTTCCGGCTGCTGGGCGGCGTACTTGACGAACAGCTTGGCCGCGTTCACCGCGATGTCCTTCACGCCTTGCTTGTCCTGGTTGAAGACGATGCGGCGGAACGACGGGCTGGTGGCGTTGTACAGGTGAACGATGGCCTTCTTGGCCCCGCGCAGCGATTCGAAGGTGCGCGCGATCAGGTCTTCACGGGCCTGGGTGAGCACCTGGATGGTGGTGTCGTCCGGGATGTGGCCGTCTTCGATCAGGGTGCGCACGAAGTCGAAGTCGGTTTGCGAAGCGGACGGGAACGAGGCTTCGATTTCCTTCACGCCCACCTGCACCAGGGTCTTCCAGAAGCGCAGCTTCTTCTCCGAGTCCATCGGCTCGATCAGCGACTGGTTGCCATCACGCAGGTCGGAGCTGCACCAGATCGGCGCTTCGGTGATGGTCTTCGACGGCCAGGTGCGGTCAGGCAGGTCGATGGTCGGGAAAGCGCGGTACTTCTTCGATGGGTCTTTGAGCATGGACATGGAAGCAATCCTTTTATGTGCGGCCGAGATCGGGCCTGCCGAGCGATAACGAGATGAGGAGGCGAGGCGACGCGATTCAGCCTGGTAGTCGGGCGCTGACCAGGCAGAGGCTGCGATGTTGTCGGAGCAGGATGAGGGTGCTGAAGGTTTTCATGCCTTCAACCCTAACCAGTGGGGTCAGGGATGGCAAGTGCTGGCAGAAAATTGAGAGAAATGCTTAAAAAAGGCCGGATGGCGAGATTTTATGGCTCAGATTCTTTTCGAGCTTTTAATGTGTTGCGCGGTATTTTTTGATCGCGCAAGCGCCGTGTTGGCCTCATCGCCGGCAGGCCGGCTCCCACAAGGGCAGAGGCGCCGCGACCTCAGGGCTGGAACGCACCGATGAAGATCGCCGGGTCCACCCGCGCATCGTTGAGGCTGACGTTCCAGTGCATGTGCGGCCCGGTCGCGCGCCCGGTCGAGCCGACCCGGCCGACCACATCGCCACGGCGCAACTGCTGGCCGACATTCACATCGATCTTCGACATGTGGCAGAACATGCTGATGAAGCCTTGCCCATGGTCGACGAACACCGTGCGCCCGTTGAAGAAGTAGTCACCCACCAGGATCACCTTGCCATTGGCCGGGGTCTTGATCGGCGTGCCCGCCGGCACCGCGAAGTCCAGCCCGGCATGCGGGTTGCGTTCCTCGCCATTGAAGAAGCGGCGCACGCCGAACTTGCTCGACAGCGGCCCGCTGACCGGCTTGTCCAGCACCAGGTTGCTCGGCAGGTTGGGGCTGAAGCTGCGGTAGGCCTTGATCTGCTCGGCCAGCTCGCGGTCGATGCGCTTGAGGTCGTCCGGGTTCGGGTTGACCTGGCGGGTGTTCTTCAAGGTGATGTGCTGCTCGGGGTACTTCTTGCTGCCAACCGTGAAGGGCAGGGTGCGCCCGCCCTGGGTCAGCACGGCGGTGCCGGGCTTCTGGGTCAGCGGAATGCCGACGATGGCCAGCCAGTTGTCCTGCTCCTTGACCACCAGCACCGGTTTGCCATCGAAGCGTGCGCCGGGCGCGGCGGCCGCCGGGCCGAGGTCGACCACGGCCACGCCACCGGGCACAGGCTTGTTCAGGGTGCGGGTGATGTAGCTGGCCTGGGCACCACTGGCCACCAGCAGGAGAGAAAGGGCGAGCAGGGGCGCGAACAGGCGAGGCATGTGTCAGTCCAGTAGAGAGAGGGTGACCGGGGTCAGGTGGTTGTCCTCGACCCGCACCTGCAGCTCGCCTTCGTTCAGGCGCGCGGTCAGGCGCTGGCCGTTGCGGGTCTGCTCGGCGCTGCGGATGGCCTGGCCGCGCTCGTCGAGCAGGATGCTGTAGCCGCGCGCCAGGGTGGCCAGCGGGCTGACCACCTGCAGCGTCTGCAACTGCGCCTGGAAGCGCTGGCGGCGGTCCTTGAGCACTTCGCGCATGGCCCGTGGCAGGCGCTCGGCGAGGCTGTCCAGGCGCTGGCCGAGCAGCTTCAGGGTGCGCCCGGGGTGCTGCGCGGCCAGGCGCGTGTCGAGGCGCCCCAGGCGCTCGCGGCGCTGGTTGAGGTTGAGCAGGAAGGCCCGGCGCAGGCGCATGTCCAGGTCGTCCAGGCGCTGGGCCTGCTGGCGCAGGCGCTCGCCGGGGTGGCGCAGGCGCCGGGCCAGCGAATCCAGGCGCAGGCGGTCATGGGTCAGGCGGTTCTGCATGCGCAGCAGCAGGCGCCGTTGCAGTCCGTCCAGGCGCTGCTGCAGGCCACTGTTGTCGGGCGCCAGCAGTTCGGCGGCGGCCGACGGCGTGGGGGCGCGCACGTCGGCGACGAAGTCGCTGATCGACACGTCGGTTTCATGGCCCACGGCGCTGACGATCGGCGTCACGCAGGCGGCCACGGCGCGCGCCACGGCTTCTTCGTTGAAGCACCAGAGGTCTTCCAGCGAGCCGCCGCCGCGGGCCAGGATCAGCGCGTCGAAGCCCAGCCGGTCGGCCTGCTGCAAGGCGCGCACGATCTGCTTGATCGCCTCGCGGCCCTGCACGGCGGTGGGGATCAGGTTCAGCTCGACCTGCGGTGCGCGGCGGCCGAACACGCTGATGATGTCGCGGATCACCGCGCCAGTGGGCGAGGTGATGATGCCGATGCGCCGTGGGTGGGCGGGCAGCGGCTGCTTGCGTTCGGCGCTGAACAGCCCCTCGGCACCGAGCTTTTCCTTCAGCGCCTCGAAGGCCAGGCGCAGGGCGCCGTCACCGGCCGGCTCCACCGTGTCGAGGATCAGTTGGTAGTCGCCACGCCCTTCGAACAGCGAAACCTTGCCGCGCACCCGCACCGCCAGGCCATCGCGCAGGGCCTGGCGCACGCGGGTGGCGCTCTGGCGGAACAGCGCGCAGCGCACCTGGGCGCCGCTGTCCTTGAGGGTGAAGTACATGTGGCCGGAGGCCGGGCGGGCGAGGTTGGAAATCTCGCCTTCCACCCAGACGCTGCGGAACACGTCTTCCAGCAGCACGCGGGCGCGGCCGTTGAGCTGGCTGACGGTGAGGACCTCGCGGTCCAGGCCGAGTCGTTCGAAGGGGTCTTTGATCATGGCGGGCATCATAAAGGACATCAGGCCCGCTTGTCTGTCCCGGCCCTATCGCCGGCAAGCCGGCTCCCACAAGGTCGGCGCTGAACCCTGTGGAGGCGGCTTGCCGGCAATCGGGCCAGGACGCGCTACCCTGTGGCTGCCTCTTCTGGAACTGACCCCATGCTTGCCCAACTCTCGCTGTCCGCATTCGACTGGCTGCCCATTCTCCTGGCCATCGCCGTGGCCTACATCGTCTTCGGCATCGCCGGCTTCGGCACCGCGCTGGTCGCCGGCCCGGTGCTGATCCACTTCATGCCCCTGTCGCGGATCATCCCGCTGCTGGTATTGCTGGATTTCGTCGCCGCTTTCGGCAACCTGCTGCCCTCGCGCCGCGACGTGGTGCGCAGCGAACTACTGCGCCTGCTGCCATGCATGGCCATCGGCTGCACCTTGGGCGTGATATTCCTGCTGCACCTCAAGAGCGACCTGCTGCTGTTGCTGATGGGCCTTTTCGTGACGGCCTATGCGCTCTACATGCTGGCCGTGAAGGTGCGCCCGGCAAGGCTTGCGGGCTTCTGGGCGGTGCCGATGGGCACGGTGGGCGGGTTGTTCGGTGCCTTGTTCGGCAGCGGCGGCTTCCTTTATGCCATCTACCTCAGTGCCCGGCTTGAAGTGAAAGAGCAGGTGCGCGCCACCCAGAGTGCGCTCATCAGCTGCAGCACCGTGGTGCGCCTGTCGCTGTTCCTGATCGCGGGCGTGTACGCCGACACCGGCCTGCTGCTGCTCGCCGCCTGCCTGTTGCCGGTGATGTTCGCAGGCCTCTGGGCCGGCCGCCGGCTGAGCTTGAAACTGTCTCGCGAAGCCTTCGTGCGCCTGGTCACCTGGCTGGTGCTGGCCAGCGGCCTGGCGCTGATCGGTCGCTACCTGAGTGCCTGAGCGGTAGAATTGCGCATTACCGCTATCCCCAGGCCCGTTTCGCCCATGAACACCCAGAGCATCATCGTCCCCAAACTCTCCACCGTGCCGGTGCACGAGGCCCGTGCCAGGGCCATCGTGCGCTGGCTGGTGCGCGAGAAAATCGTCGAAGAGCAGCTGACCACCTGCGCTCGCACCGGCAACCGCATGGGCCACGCCCTGGCGGCAGGGGCGCGCAAGGTCGCGCTGCACCCCGAGAAGTTGCCTTTCGGCGAGCCGGTCAATGGCCTGGAGGTGATGCTCAAGCGCTGCATCTACACGCCTACCGAGGGTTTCCTGGAAGAAGCCGGCTGCCCGCAGTGCCGTCGCGAGGTGGGCGAGCCCCTGTTCGAAAGCCTGGAAGAGTGGATGCCGGGGGTGAGCGACAACTTCACCTGCCCGCTGTGCGGCTTCGAGGACGACATCAATGGCTTTCTCTACCTGCAGCCATGTGCCTTTTCCAACCTCGGGTTCATCTTCAACAACTGGG
>NZ_DJTF01000061.1:707-39803 GCF_002438125.1 Pseudomonas sp. UBA6315 | reverse complement strand
TTTTCCACTGGAAGGTCGGGCCAAGCAGCTCGAGCGCGGCGTAGGTGGTGACCAGTTTCATGGTCGACGCCGGGTTCACCGACACATCGGCGTTGAACACGGTCGCCGTGCCGGGGCCGTTCAGCGGCAGCATCACCAGAGACAGTGCGTTGTCCTGCAGCTTGTTGGCCTTGAGCGCCTGCTGCACTTTGGGTGGCAGGGTGGTATTGACGGTTGCCGCCTGGCTGGGCAGTGCGAACGGCAGCAGCAGGCCGGCGAGAACGAAGGGACGAAGCGTTTTGATCATAAGAGATTAATACCCTGCGCACGAGGGAAAAGGAGATTGGGGCTGTAAGAAGTGATGACCCCAGAACGAAATATAGTGCGCATTATGCCCCAAGCGCAGCGCTGATGCGCCACGTTCGACGGAAAAGCGCCGTTGCCCTGCGGAAACTGTTAAAGTGCCGCGCGTAATTACTCAAGAGGATTGTTTCATGGCTACCAACCGTTCCCGTCGTCTGCGCAAGAAACTGTGCGTGGATGAATTCCAGGAGCTGGGTTTCGAACTGAACCTGGGTTTCAAGGAAGACCTGTCTGACGAAGCCATCGATGCCTTCCTCGACGCCTTCCTCGCAGAAGCCATGGATGCCAATGGCCTGGACTATGTCGGCGGCGATGATTTCGGCCTGGTGTGCTCGGCCAAGCGTGGCTCGGTCAGCGAAGAACAGCGCGCTGCCGTCGAAGCCTGGCTCAAGGGCCGCAGCGAACTGACTAGCATCGAAGTCAGCCCGCTGCTGGACGCCTGGTATCCGGAAAAGCCGATCAACCCGGCTTCCTGATGCACGCTTGAGCGCCCGCCCGCACGGGCGGCGTTCGATCAAGCCCTGGCCAGTTCCCTGGCCAGGGCTTTCTCCACACGGCGCATGTGCCGTGCCAATACCTGCCGACGCAGCCTCAGCTGTGGCACCGGCAACGCCTCCTCGCCCATGGCCTCGCAGGCCAGCATCATGCCCTTGGCTTCCAGCATCCGCGCCGCGCTGAGGATCTTGTGTGCCTGCTCGCCCAGCTCGAGGGCCTGGGTGTCGGGGTCAAGGCTCATCAGTTCGGCCAGGTCCTGTTGCAGGCTCTGGTGCAGGGCTGTGAGCAGGCGGTCGCGTTCGCTTGGGTTGTCGCCGACGATGCTGCGCAGGCCTTGCAAGTCGAATGGCGCCGCTTGCCCGTGCCGGGCAATCACCGCCAGGCGCTGGCTGAGTGTCCGCAGGCTGATGGGCTTGAGCAGGCAGTCGTCCATGCCGGCGCTCAGGCATTTCTGCCTGACTTCCGGCTGGGCGTTGGCGGTATAGCCGAGGATGACGCAGGGTGGCCGCTTGCTGCGGCGTTCTTCGGCGCGAATGGCAGCGGCCAGCTGGTAGCCGTTCATGTGCGGCATGTTGCAGTCCAGCACCAGCACATCGAACTGCCCATTGCGCCAGGTATCCAGGCCTTCGCGGCCGCCGCTGGCGGTGGTTTGGCGAAGGCCCAGATAGCCCAGCTGCTGGGCCATCAGCAGCAGGTTGGCCGGGTGGTCGTCGACCACCAGCACGTTCAGGCGGGGGTCGGGGGTGTCGACCTCGTCTTCGATCGGCGCAGGCAAGGGCGGCGTAGTGGCAGGCTGCAGTGGCAGGGTCATGCGCACCTGGGTGCCGAAATCCGGCAGGCTCTTGATGCTCAGCCTGCCGCCCATCATTTCGCACAGGCTGCGGCAGATGGCCAGGCCCAGCCCGGTGCCTGTGCGGGCACCCTGGCTGTGCGGGTTGACCTGGACGAAGGGGTTGAACAGGCGCTGCAGGTCGTCGTCATGAATGCCGATGCCGCTGTCGCGTACCTCCAGCGCCAGGCTCGGGGCCGACCTTGGGCCTGCTTCGCGCAGGTTCAGGCACAGGCGCACATGGCCATGTTCGGTGAACTTGATGGCATTGCTGACCAGGTTGGAGAGGATCTGCTTGAAGCGCAGCGGGTCGAGCAACGCATGGCAGCGGGCGCTGGGGTTGATGATGACTTCCAGGGCCAACCCCTTGAGCCGCGCCTGGCCTTCGAAGATGCGGCCCACCGACTCGACCAGTGCCGCCACATCGACCGGCTCCGGCGCCAGGGTCAGGTGCCCGGACTCGATCCGCACGATGTCGAGGATATCGCCGATCAGGCCGAGCAGGTCCTTCGCCGAATGGTGGGCGACCTCCAGCGAAGTGCGGTCGACCTGGCCATGGTTGGCACGCTTGACCGCCAGCTCGAGCATGCCGATCACGGCATTCATCGGCGTGCGGATCTCGTGGCTGATGGTGGCCAGGAAGGTGCTCTTGGCTCGGTTGGCTTCTTCGGCCTGCTGCTTGGCCTCGCGCAGTTCCTGCACCAGCTTGCGGCGTTCGCTGATGTCGATCCAGCCGCCGATGATGCCGCGTACTTCGCCCAGCGAATCGCGGTACGGCAGGATCCAGTGGTAGATGGTGATTTCCTGGTCCTTGAGCCGCAAGGGGCGGTCGACCACCAACGGCACGCCGGCGGCCATCACCTGCAGGTAGTCGGCCTGGATCTGCCGGGTTTGCTCGGTGGCAGCGAACAGGCTGTCTTCCAGGCGCTTGCCCAGCACCTGGTCGAGGTCCGCCTGCACCGCCTCCAGGTAACTGGCGTTGCAGCTTTGCAGGCAACCGTCGCGGTCTCGCACGTACATGGGGTGGGGCGTGCCGTTGAGCAGGGCGCCCATGAACTCCAGCTGGTCGCCGAGCGCGCGTTCGGCATGTTTGCGCTGGCGGATCTGCAGCCGCAGGTGGGCATTCCAGATCAGCGCCAGCAACAGCAGCAGGCCGGTGCCCAGCAGCACTTGCAGGGCCAGGCGGCGAAACGGCGCCCAGCTGCCGTCGTCATGCCGGCTGAAGTCGCGCCAACGGTTGTTGATGCCGCCTAACTCTTCCGGCGAGATGCTCAGTAAGGCTTTGTCCAGGATCGACGCGAGCGCCGTGGCCTGGGCGGCGGTGGCCATGGCGAAGGTGGCCGGCTCGCTGCCCACGGTGCGGCGGATGGCCAGGTCGGCATTGCCGGCCAGGGCATGGTTGGCGTCGACCAGCGTGGTGATCACGCCATCGACGGCGTCACTGCTGAGCAAGGCCATGGAATAGAACGGGCTGTCCGTCTCGATCCAGCCGATTTGCGGGTAGCGGCTGGCCAGCAACTCTGCCATGGCGCTGTAGCGGGTGATCGCGATACGGCGCCCATGCAACTGCTCGAGCGAGGCGTACTCGTTGTCCTCGGCCCGAGTCACCAGCACGTAGGGGCTTTCGAGGTAGGGGCGGCTCATCTGCAGGCGCAGGTCGCGCGCGCCCTCGACCGCCAGGGCGGCGATCATGTTGACGCGCCCGTCTTCAAGGCGGGCGACCATGTCGGCAATGCCATTGGCCCGCTGCACCTCGAAACGCAAGCCGGTGCGCAGGCGAATCAACTCCAGCAGGTCGGCCGTTATGCCGCGAAAATGCCCGTTGCTGTCGAAATAGGACAGCGGTGCTGCGGTTTCGTCGATGGCCACCTGCATGATCGGGTGCTCCTGCAACCAGTGCGCCTCGGCTGGCGTGAGGTGCAGATGGCGATTGTTCAGCAGCAGCTCGCCGCCGGCGCTCCAGCGCTTGAGCAGGCTGGCGCGCACGCTGCCTGGCTGATGCTCGAGGGCCGCATTCACCAGCTCGATCAGCAGGTTGTCATCGGCCCGCATGGCGAAGCCGAAGCCGACGTTTTCGTGCTCGCCGAAACTGGCCATGCGCAAGCGTGGCAGGTGGCCGCGATTGAGTTGGTAATGGGTGGAGAGGGTATCGCCGATGAACACGTCGGCCTGGCCGAAGGCAACGGCATTCAAGGCTTGCGAGGAAGAACCGAAAGCCAGCAGCTCGGCTTCGGGGTAGGCGGCGAGGATGTCCTGGGTGGGCAGGTAGTGATACAGCATGCCCAGGCGCATGCCGTGCATGCCCGGGGCGAGCGCGCGCCGCTCGTCCTCGCGGGTGACCAGCACCGGCTGGTCGATGGCATAGGGGTGGGAAAGGGCCAGGCCATCGGTGGCGGCTTCATAGCCATTGGCGCTGCCGAGCAGGTCGATGTCACCGCGTTTGAGTGCCGCCACTGCCGCCTGCCGGCTGGAATAGCGCTTGACCTGGATCGGCAGTTGCAAGGCCTTGCCGATCAGGTCGGCGTATTCGGCCGTCAGGCCCTGGTAGTCGCGGCCACCACTGGTGATGTCGAAGGGAGGGTAGTCAGGCGCCGAGGTGCCCAGGGTCAGTTGTTGACGCTCTTGCAGCCATTGCTGCTGCGCCGGTGTGGGCTGCAGCCGCACCGCTGGCGCTGATGAGCGGGCGAGCAAGGTGTAAGGCATGGCCTCCTGTTCCGAGGCCTGGGCCCAGCCTGCGCAAGCTGCCAGGCAAACGAGCAGGACGGCTAGAAATCGCGCCATGTCTGCCTCAGACCAGCGCGTTGCGTTTGGCCATTTCGATGAGGTCGACCAGGGTGTCGACCTGAAGCTTCTGCATCAGGCGTTTCTTGTAGGTACTGACGGTCTTGTTGCTCAGAAACATGCCGGAGGCGATTTCCTTGTTGCTTCTTCCCTGGGCAAAAAGTTGCAGCACCATCAACTCGCCATCATTGACCTGGCGGAACAGTTTGAGGTCGGCTTGCGCTGATTGCGGGCCATTGTTGACGGTCTGGCTGGGGAAATAATTGTAGCCGGCAAGTACGGCTTTTATTGCACTGAGCAATTCACTCAGGTCTTCCTGCTTGCACACATAGCCAGCGGCGCCTGAGTGCATGCAACGCAGGGCGAACAGCGCCGGTGATTGCGCGGTAAGTACCAGTACCTTGGAGGGCAGGGCCATGGCCTGGAAGCGTGACAGCACCTCAAGGCCGTCCAGCCGGGGGATGCTGATGTCGAGGATTACCAGGTCTGGCAGCGTTTCGCGCACCATCTGCATGGCATCTACGCCATTGTCGGATTCGCCGACGATCTTGTAGCTCTGGTTTTCGAGCAACATACGGACAGCCAGGCGAATGACCGGGTGATCATCGACTATGAATACGGAATACATGTGCAAGTTCCCTGCGGCGGATGACGAAGGCAGGGCGCACCTTAACGCAGTTGAAAGTTGTCGGGGACACGTGGAGAGGCGAATGCGGCGTTATGGGAAATTGCCTACAACACAAAGCAACTTGCGCCACGAAGTGTAATAAATCAATTCCTGGTTCCGGCTGTTTTCAATGTCCGCAACGGTGAATGGTTCGCCAGTGTTTAATGATTAAACATCGATTGTAGGAAGCGCCCTACAAAACCGCCTGGCAGTGGCGCCAGGCGGCATCGCAGGAATTCACGACGGGCTCGATTGGCCAGTCATTTCCCGCGCCAATTCACTGGCATAGCTGTCGGTCATGCCGGCGATGAAATCGATCATGCGCAGGAACGACTTGTACAGCGAGTCATGCGGGTTGGGCGCACTGTTGCCGAGCAGGTCGAGCACCCGGCGGCTCTTGAACGAGGGCGTGCGCCCGCCTTGTTGTTCGAGGGCCGCGGCGCAGAAGGTGTTGAGCAGGATTTCCAGGGTGGTGTAGGCGCCGATCTCGTGCAGCGTCTTGCGTTTGTCCTGGAAGATCTTGTTGCGCGCCATGTCCTTGGCCTGCAGCACGCAACGCTTGGCCGGGCCATGCATGTGCTCGACCAGGTCGCCGCTCAACTGCCCGGCCAGCAGTGCCTGCTGCTGCTCGACGAAGGCGTGGGCTGCGGCGTTGGTCAGGTGTTCGATGGCCTTGCCACGCAGAATCGCCAGCTTGCGCCGCCGCGAATCGGACGGGCCGAGCTGGCGGTAGGTTTCCGGCAGGTCGTCACCCACCAGGTCGAGCAGCAGCGCCTCGACCTCGGCGTAGTGCAGCAGCTCCATCTCCAGGCCGTCTTCCAGGTCGATCAAGGCATAGCAGATGTCGTCCGCGGCCTCCATCAGGTACACCAGCGGGTGGCGCGCCCAACGTTGCTCTTCCAGAAGCGGCAGGCCCAGCTTGCGGGCGATCTGCTCGAGCAACGGCAGTTCGCTCTGGTAGCAGCCGAACTTGTGCTTCTTGTAGCCCAGGGCGTCGGCGTGGCGCGCCGTCCAGGGGTACTTCAGGTAGGTGCCGAGGGTGGCGTAGGTCAGCCGGGTGCCGCCATCGAACTGGTGATACTCAAGCTGCGTCAGTACCCGAAAACCCTGGGCATTGCCTTCGAAATTGAGGAAGTCGCCGCGCTCGTCGTCGCTCATGTCGTCCAGCCAGCCACGCCCGGCGGCCTGCTGGAACCAGTGGCGGATGGCATCTTCGCCAGAGTGGCCGAAGGGCGGGTTGCCGATGTCGTGGGCCAGGCAGGCGGACTGCACGACCATGCCCAGGTCGCTGGGCGCGCACCAGTCGGGCAGGCTGTCGCGCAGGGTTTCGCCCACGCGCATGCCCAGCGAGCGGCCGACGCAGCTGACCTCCAGCGAGTGGGTCAGGCGGGTATGAATGTGGTCATTGCTGGTGACGGGGTGGACCTGGGTCTTGCGCCCCAGGCGGCGAAACGCGCCTGAGAAGATGATCCGGTCATGGTCCTTGTGGAAGGGGCTGCGCCCCAGTTCTTCAGAGCTGTACAGGGCTTTGCCCAGGCGCTCGCGGGTGAGCAGGGTGTGCCAGTCCAAGGCGCGGTCTCCTGTCGATCGAAGGGCATAGCATCCTGTGTCAGGCAGGGCTGCGCAAGGGTGGGCAGGCACCGCTGGCCAGCCAGCGGTGCACAGGGTCAGGGGCGCCGGCCTGCCTGCAGGTACAGGCGTACCAGCGGCAGCAGGCTGCTGCCCAAGCGCACCAGGCGCGACAGGTTGCCGCTGCGCACGCCCTTGCCGGTCAGAAAGCCCAGCGCCACCACGGCGCCAATGCCCCACAGCGGCGCGTGCTTGATGCCCAGGCCTTCGTGCAGCGAGCCGCCCATGCCGCGCAGGCGCTGCAACGGTTGCAGCAGCTGCCCGGATTCGTGGCGGATCTCCTGGCGGTGCATCTCCATGCGCAGGCGTAATAGGGCCTTGCGCAGCTCCCTTGGGTTACGGGTATTCGGCAGTTCAGGCAGGCTCATGGCAGCAGGCGCTCCCGGTCCTTGGCAAGCTCTTCGAGGGTGGCACCGAAGGGCGACGACTCGTCGAACACCGCAGCCTTGAGCCGCAGTGCGCAATACAGCGCAGCGATGCCGTAGAACACGCACAGGCCGACGATGCCGGCCAGGCGATAGCTGTCCCACAACAGCACCAGCAACAGACCCGACAGCGCCGTCAGCAGCAGCAGCGCGAACACCAGCGCCAGGCCCGCGAACAGCAGCAGGCTCAGGGTGCGGCCCTTCTGCTCCTGCAACTCGATGCCGAACAGTTCGATATGGCTGTGCAGCAGCCCCAGCAGTGCCGCGCCCAGGCGCTTGCCCGAGGCGCCGCTGGCAATGGCGTCATTCTCCATGGGGGCTCCTCAACGCCGATTGGCCAGCAGGCCGATCAGCAGGCCGACACCGGCGGCGATGCCGATGGCCTGCCAGGGGTTGTCCTGAACGTACTGCTCGGCCGTACCCAGCGCCGCTTCGCCGCGCTCTTTCACCGACTCCTGGGTCAGCTGCAGGGTCTCGCGGGCCTGGGTCAGGCGGTCGTGAATCTGCCCGCGCAATTCGTCGGCCTGGTCGCCCGCCAGGTTGGCGGTGTCAGCCAGCAGTTTCTCGGTATCACGGACCAAGGCCTGGAAGTCAGCCATCAGTATGTCTTGTGCAGTCTTTGCCGATTTGCTGGCCATGGGGCTCTCTCCCTGTGTGGTGTGTAGATCATTCGAGTTTGCCGGTGCGCCGAAGGTTCAGTGCGGCGCTGGTACAGGCCTTGCTAAGCCATTGCCCGATGGCGTTTGCCACAACCCGGGGCAGTGCCTGGAGTTGTGCGCCGATTCAGGGCGAGCGCGCCCGGCGCGTACCGATAAACCTTAACCCAATCCACGACAAACCCAAGAAAAAACCCTGCAGGCTTCGCCCGGGCCGGAAAACCTGGGCGAGAAGCTGGCACCGATTCGGTGCAGGGATGCAGGCGCTTGAACTGTCCTGGTGCCTTTTCAGCAGGTCTGCCTCTTTCATGGAAAACACCCACAGCGCGATGGACTCCCTGGTCCACGGTTCCAACACCCTGTTCATCCTCATGGGCGCCATTCTGGTGCTGGCCATGCATGCCGGCTTCGCCTTCCTCGAAGTGGGCACGGTGCGCCACAAGAACCAGGTCAATGCCTTGTCGAAGATCCTCAGCGATTTCGCCATCTCGGCCTTGGTGTATTTCTTCATCGGCTACTGGATCGCCTACGGCGTGAACTTCTTCCAGCCGGCGGCGCAACTGGCGGCCGACCACGGCTATGCCCTGGTCAAGTGTTTCTTCCTGCTGACCTTCGCGGCGGCGATCCCGGCGATCATCTCCGGCGGCATCGCCGAGCGCGCGCGTTTCGTCCCGCAGCTGTGCGCAACGGCATTGATCGTGGCGTTCATCTACCCCTTCTTCGAAGGCGTGGTGTGGAATGGCAACCTGGGCAACCAGGGCTGGCTGCAGGCGCGCTTCGGTGCGACGTTCCATGACTTTGCAGGCTCGGTGGTGGTGCATGCCATGGGCGGCTGGCTGGCACTGGCCGCCGTGCTGCTGCTGGGCGCGCGGCGCGGGCGCTACCGCGATGGCCGCCTGGTGGCCTTTGCGCCGTCGAGCATCCCGTTCCTTGCCCTGGGCTCTTGGATCCTGATCATCGGCTGGTTCGGCTTCAACGTGATGAGCGCCCAGACCCTGCAGGGCGTCAGCGGCCTGGTGGCGATCAACTCGCTGATGGCCATGGTCGGCGGCACCCTGGCGGCCTTGCTGGCTGGCCGCAACGACCCAGGTTTCCTGCACAACGGGCCGCTGGCCGGGCTGGTGGCGATCTGCGCAGGCTCCGACCTGATGCACCCGATCGGTGCGCTGGCCACCGGGCTGGTGGCGGGGGTGCTGTTCGTGTGGAGCTTCACTGCTGCGCAAAACCGCTGGAAGATCGACGACGTGCTGGGCGTCTGGCCACTGCACGGGCTGTGCGGGCTGTGGGGCGGCATCGCCTGCGGCATCTTTGGCCAGGTGGCCCTGGGTGGCATGGGCGGGGTCAGCCTGGCCAGCCAGTTGATCGGCAGCCTGGCGGGGGTGCTGGTGGCACTGGTTGGCGGTTTTGCCGTGTATGGCCTCATCCGCCGCCTGCATGGCCTGCGCCTGAGCCACGAGCAGGAGTTCCAGGGGGCCGACTTGTCGCTGCACCGCATCGGCGCCACCAGCCAGGATTGACCTCGGCAGGGTGCGCAAGGGGCAGGGCGGGCCTAGAATAGGTGTCTGTCCCCTGTCTAGCGAGTCCTGCTCCATGCTGCCTGAATGCCAACTCTTCGGCACTGTCGGCTGCCACTTGTGCGAAGTGGCCGAAGCCGTGCTGATGCCATTTGTCGAACATGGCTTGCTGGTCGAGCTGGTCGATATCGCCGACAGCGAGGCACTGTTCGAGCGTTATGGCCTGACCATCCCGGTGCTGCGGCGCAGCGATACCGGTGCCGAGTTGCACTGGCCGTTCGATGGCGAACAGGTGGTGGCGTTTCTGGGGCAGTGAAATCCCAGGGGAATGGTATCCCTGCGCCATGATCAATGCTGCGCTGTGATGATCGGGTGCCGGCGCACCGATGCCGGCATCATTCATAGGTCGTCAGGAATCCAGCCATGTTCATCACCCCTCATTTCACCCTCGATGAAATGATCGTTTCGCAGCTAGCAGCCAGGGACGGGCTCGACAACACCCCACCACCCGAGGCACGCGCCAACCTGCAGTTGCTGTGCAGCGTACTGGAACAGGTACGCGCCCTGTTCGGTGTGCCGATTGTCGTCAGCAGCGGCTACCGTAGTGTGGCTGTCAACAAGCGCGTTGGCGGCGCGGCCACCAGCCAGCATGTACAGGGGCTGGCGGCAGACTTCACGGTATTGGGAATGACCCCGCGCGAGGTGGTGCGCCAGGTCAGCGAAAGCGCCGTGGCCTTCGACCAGTTGATCCTCGAATTCGACCGCTGGGTGCACCTGTCGGTGGCGCAGGCCGCGCCACGCCGGCAGGTGCTGACCATCCGCAAAGGCACGGGCTACCTGCCGGGGCTGCAATAAGCCGCATTGACGGCGGCAAGCGCTTGTTCGTATGCTGTATATAAATACAGTATCGAGGTGAATGCATGCTCAACGTCGAGCAACTCAAGTACAGCGTCAACCGCATGCCGGTAGAGCGGGTGGCCGAAGCTGTGCTGGAAATGCGCCTTGAAGGCCTGGTCACCGAGGACCGCACGCCGTTCGGCAAGGTCCATTTCAATACCTGCTTCGCCGAGATCGAAGCGCTGTTCCAGCGTGCCGGCTATCACCGGGGGTTGGACGTGGTGGGTTACGAGGGCTTGCTGTATGCGCTCTACGACCCTGGCCGCTGGGAGCCCGTGCAGGTATTGCGCTGGCTGAAGGCGCGCAGCGAGGGCGAGGCTGGTTGCGTTGCCGGGCTTGGGGGATAATGCCCGGCTTTGATCGATTCGAGTCTCGCCATGACCAGCCCCTTCGACCCTGCCCGCCAGCAAGCCAGCACGGTGTGCCTGCCACCTGGCAACTGGGCCACGGTGCTCGATTGCCTGTGCGACCACTTCAAGGCCATTGGCCGTGAGCAGTGGCTCGACCGTTTTGCCCGTGGCCGGGTGCTCGACGCCCAGGGGCAGGCGGTCGCTGCCGACCTGCCTTACCGGCGCGGCATGCGCCTGCACTATTTTCGTGAGGTGGCCAACGAGCGGCCGATCCCGGTGGAGGAGGCCATCCTGCACGTCGACGAGCACCTGGTGGTGGCCGACAAACCGCACTTCCTGCCCGTCACGCCGACCGGCGAGTACGTCGAACAAACCTTGCTCCGGCGCTTGATCCGCCGCCTGGACAACCCGCACCTGGTACCGTTGCACCGCATCGACCGGCACACCGCGGGGCTGGTGCTGTTCTCCGCCAACCCGCAAACTCGCAGTGCCTATCAGCGGCTGTTCCCGGAGCGGCGTATCGACAAGCGCTACCAGGCCATCGCCGCCGCCATGCCCCAGCACGCGTTTCCGCTGGTGCACAAAAGCCGGCTGGTGCACGGCGAGCCGTTTTTCCGTATGCATGAAGTGGACGGGGTAGATAACAGCGAAACCCACGCCGAGGTGCTGGAGAAGCAGGGTGAGCTGTGGCGCTACGGCCTGTCGCCGGTCACCGGCAAGACCCACCAGTTGCGCGTACACATGGCGGCCCTGGGGGCGGGTATCTGCAATGACCCGTTCTACCCCGACCTGCTCGAGGAACACGACGATTACCAGCGGCCCCTGAAGCTGCTGGCGCACAGCTTGCGCTTCAGCGACCCGTTGACGGGCGAGGAGCGCTACTTCGAAAGCCGCCTGACGCTGGAGTGGTAGGCGGTTGCAGCCCATGAGGGCCTCATCGCCGGCAAGCCGGCTCCCACAGCGCTATCAGTGCCTGTGGGGGCCGGCTTGCCGGCGATGAGGCCCTGCGAGCTTAGCGGTTGAAGCGCTCCACCAGCGAGTACTGGCCGCCTGCCGTGCTGCTCAAGGCTTCACTGAGCAACGCCGAGTGCTGGGCCTGTTCGGCGGTTTCGTCGGCCAGGGTGGCGATGGTGCTGATGTTGCGGCTGATCTCGTCCGCCACGGCGGTCTGCTCTTCGGTGGCCGCGGCAATCTGCGTGGCCATGTCGGTGATGTTAGCCACCGCCTCGCTGATGCCGACCAGCGCCTGGTCGGCTTGCATGACCCGCTCGACACCTTCCTGGGCCTGACGGTGGCCGCTTTCCATGGTCTGCACCGCGTTGTTGGCGGTTTGCTGCAGCTTGGCGATCAGGCCGTGGATCTGCCCGGTGGACTCGGCGGTACGCTGGGCCAGCTGGCGCACTTCGTCGGCGACCACGGCAAAACCGCGGCCCATTTCACCGGCACGCGCCGCTTCGATGGCGGCGTTGAGCGCCAGCAGGTTGGTCTGGTCGGCGATGCCTTTGATCACGTCGACCACGCCACCGATTTCGTCGCTGTCCTTGGCCAGCTGGGTCACGGTCGCGCCGGTTTCGCCCACGGCACTGGACAGGCGCTCGATGGCGTCGCGGGTTTCCCCGGCAATCTGCCGGCCCTGGGCGGTCAGGCGGTTGGCTTGCTGGGTGGCATCGGCGGTGCGCTGCACGTGGTTGGCCACCTCCTGGGTGGTGGCGGCCATCTGGTTGACGGCGGTGGCGACCTGTTCGGTTTCCACGCGCTGGCGCTCGAGCCCCGATGAGCTCTTGTGCGCCAGCTCATCGGACTGGCGTGCCTGCTCGCTGAGGTGTTCGGCGCTGTCCTGCAGGCGGGTCAGGCAGGTCTTCAGGCGTGCATCCTGGCTGAGCATGGCCATTTCCAGGCGAGCCTGGACGCCCCGGCTGTCGGTGTACATCTGCGCGATCAGCGGGTCGGAGGTGGTTTGTTCGGCCAGGCGCAGCAGGCGCTTGAGGCCCCGTTGCTGCCAGCCCAGCCCCATCAGGCCAAGCGGCACCGACAGGCCAGCGGCCAGGGCGAAGCCCCAGGAGTGGCCCAGCCAGTTGCCGATCAGGAAGCCGACCTGGCTGACCAGGATGAACGGCAGCCAATCCTGCAGCACCGGCAGCCACTTGTCGCGGCGCGGAATGGCGGTCTTGCCCTGGTTGATGCGCTGGTACAGCGCCTCGGCGCGGCGGATCTGCTCGGCGCTGGGCTTGACCCGCACCGATTCGAAACCGACCACCTGGTTGTTGTCGAAAACCGGCGTGACATAGGCGTTGACCCAGTAGTGGTCGCCCGACTTGCAACGGTTCTTGACGATGCCCATCCATGGCAAGCCTTGCTTGAGGGTTTGCCACATGTGAGCGAACACCGCCGCCGGCACGTCGGGGTGACGCACCAGGTTGTGCGGCGCGCCGGTCAGCTCCTCGCGCGAGAAACCGCTGATCTCGATGAAGGCATCGTTGCAGTAGGTGATCACACCCTTGGCGTTGGTGGTGGAGATCAACCGTTGTTGGGCGGGGAAGGTCCGCTCGCGTTGAGTAATCGGCTGGTTGTTACGCATGGGTCGTGTAATCCGCAAGGCTTTGAACAGGTATCGGCAGGCCAGCGGTTTTGTTGAATGATTAATTGCAAGGCAAGGTGGGGAAGGGGCCGCAGGGCGGCCCCGGAGGCTTCAGCTCGCGATCAATTGGCGCAATACGTAGTGCAGGATCCCACCGGCCTTGAAGTACTCCACTTCATTGACCGTATCGATGCGGCACAGCACCTCGATCTGCTGCTGTTGGCCATCCTCGCGGGTGATCAGCAGCTGCAGGCTCATGCCCGGTTTGATCTGCGCGCCAGCCAGCCCCAGCACATCGATCCGCTCCTTGCCGGTCAGGCCCAGTTGCTTGCGGTCGTTGCCCGGCTTGAACTGCAGGGGCAGCACGCCCATGCCCACCAGGTTGGAGCGGTGAATGCGTTCGAAGCTCTCCGCCAGCACCGCCTTGACCCCCAGCAGGTTGGTGCCCTTGGCCGCCCAGTCGCGGCTGGAGCCGGTGCCGTACTCCTGGCCGGCGATCACCACCAGTGGCGTGCCCTCGGCCTGGTAGCGCATGGCCGCATCGTAGATCGACAGCTTCTCGCCGGTGGGCACGTACAGCGTATTGCCGCCTTCCTCGCCGCCGAGCATCTCGTTGCGGATGCGGATGTTGGCGAAGGTGCCGCGCATCATCACCTCGTGGTTGCCGCGGCGTGAGCCGTAGGAGTTGAAGTCGCGCGGCTCCACGCCCTTCTCGCGCAGGTAGCGCCCGGCCGGGCTGTCGGCCTTGATGTTGCCGGCAGGGGAGATGTGGTCGGTGGTCACCGAATCGCCGAGCAGGGCGAGGATGCGGGCACCCTGGATGTTCTCGATGACCGGCAGCGGCCCGCCGATGTCGTCGAAGAATGGCGGGTGCTGGATGTAGGTGGAGTCGTCCTGCCAGACATAGGTGGCCGCCTGCGGCACTTCGATCGCCTGCCACTGGGCGTCGCCGGCGAACACCTCGGCGTACTCCTTGTGGAACATGGCGGTATCGACCTTGGCGACGGCTTCGGCGATTTCCTGCTGGGTCGGCCAGATGTCGCGCAGGTACACCGGTTGGCCATCCTTGCCGGTGCCCAGGGCGTCCTTGGTCAGGTCCACGCGCACGCTGCCGGCCAGGGCATAGGCCACCACCAGCGGTGGCGAGGCCAGCCAGTTGGTCTTGACCAGCGGGTGCACGCGGCCTTCGAAGTTGCGGTTGCCCGAGAGCACCGAGGCGACGGTGAGGTCGGCGCTGCTGATGGCCTTTTCGACGGCCTCATCCAGCGGGCCGGAGTTGCCGATGCAGGTGGTGCAGCCATAGCCGACTAGGTCGAAGCCGAGCTGGTCCAGGTAGGGGGTGAGGCCGGCGGCGTTGTAGTAGTCGGTGACCACCTTGGAGCCGGGCGCCAGCGAGCTCTTGACCCAGGGCTTGCGCTGCAGGCCCTTTTCCAGGGCCTTTTTCGCCACCAGCCCGGCCGCCATCATCACGCTGGGGTTGGAGGTGTTGGTGCAGGAGGTGATCGCGGCGATCACCACGGCGCCGTGGCGCAGGGTGTGGGTCTGGCCGCCGTGGCTGTAGTCGATCTCGCCGGCCTGGTCGGCATTGCCCACCGCCACGCCACCGCCGCCTTCGCTTTCCAGGCGGCCGACTTCCTTGGCCAGCACCTTGGGCTGCTGCTCGATGAAATGGTTGAAGGCCTGGCTGACCTGGCCCAGCGCGACCCTGTCCTGGGGCCGCTTGGGCCCGGCCAGGCTGGCTTCGACTTCGCCCATGTCCAGCGCCAGGGTATCGCTGAAGATCGGCTCCTGCCCCGGCAGGCGCCACAGGCCCTGCGCCTTGCAGTACTGCTCGACCAGCTGCACGGTTTCGCTCGGCCGGCCCGACAGGCGCAGGTAGTCGAGGGTGACCTCATCGACCGGGAAGAAACCACAGGTGGCGCCATACTCAGGCGCCATGTTGGCGATGGTGGCGCGGTCGGCCAGCGGCAGGTCGGCCAGGCCATCGCCGTAGAACTCGACGAACTTGCCGACCACGCCCTTCTTGCGCAGCATCTGCGTTACCGTCAGCACCAGGTCGGTGGCGGTGATGCCTTCGCGCAGTTTGCCGGTCAGCTTGAAGCCGATCACTTCGGGGATCAGCATCGACACCGGCTGGCCGAGCATGGCCGCCTCCGCCTCGATGCCGCCCACGCCCCAGCCGAGCACGCCCAGGCCGTTGATCATGGTGGTGTGCGAATCGGTACCGACCAGGGTGTCGGGGAAGGCGTAGGTGCGGCCGTCCGCTTCACGGGTCCAGACCGTGCGCCCCAGGTATTCCAGGTTGACCTGGTGGCAGATGCCGGTGCCCGGCGGCACCACGCGGAAGTTGTCGAATGCGCTCTGGCCCCAGCGCAGGAAGGCGTAGCGTTCGCCGTTGCGTTGCATCTCGATGTCGACGTTTTCGCCGAACGCCTGGGGCGTGGCGTAGCGGTCGACCATCACCGAGTGGTCGATCACCAGATCCACCGGCGACAGCGGGTTGATCCGCTGCGGGTCGCCACCGGCCTTGGCCATGGCGGCGCGCATGGCGGCGAGGTCGACCACCGCCGGCACGCCGGTGAAGTCCTGCATCAGTACCCGCGCCGGGCGGTACTGAATCTCGCGGTCGGAACGGCGCTCCTGCAGCCAGCTGGCGAGGGCGCGCAGGTCGTCGCCGCGCACGGTTTCGCCGTCTTCCCAGCGCAACAGGTTTTCCAGCAGCACCTTGAGCGACATGGGCAGGCGCTGCAGGTCGCCGAGCTGGCGCGCAGCCTCGGTGAGGCTGTAGTAGTGGTAGGTGTGGTCGGCTACCTTCAGGGTCTTGAGGGTGTTCAGGCTATCGAGCGAGGGCATTGCCAACTCCTTATGCACCGGTGCCCGGCCTTTGGCGTGGCCGGTGCACCGCTCTGTTTCGGCCCGCACGGCACGGACCTGGCTGAATGGTCAGGTTAGCCCGGTTTGGCGGCCCTGACCCTTTTCTGGACCGGCGGGGCGTGTCGCAGGTTCCGAACTTCCTTTATCATCGCCGCCCTGCCGGCGCCCGTAGCGCGCCAGCCGTAGTGGAGTGAGAGATGAATACCCTGTTCATGCATTGCCGGCCCGGTTTCGAGGGCGAGGTCTGCGCCGAGATCAGCGAACAGGCCGCGCGCCTGGAGGTTGCCGGCTATGCCAAAGGCAAGCCGCAGAGCGCCTGTGCCGAGTTCGTGTGCGCCGAGGCCGACGGTGCCGAACGGCTGATGGCGCAGTTGCGCTTCGCCCAGCTGATCTTCCCGCGCCAGTGGGCCCGTGGCAGCTACATCGAACTGCCGGAGAGCGATCGCATCAGCGTGCTGCTCGAGCACCTGGCCGGATTGCCGGTGTTCGGCAGCCTGTGGCTGGAAGTGCTGGACAGCAACGATGGCAAGGAGCTGTCGACGTTCTGCCGCAAATTCGAGGTGCCGCTGCGCAAGGCGCTGGAGAAGGCCGGGCGCCTGGTCGATGACGCCAGCCGGCCGCGCCTGCTGCTGACCTTCATCAGTGGCCGGCGGGTGTTCGTGGGCGTGGCCGAGGCGAACAACAGCGCGCTGTGGCCGATGGGCATCCCGCGCTTGAAGTTCCCGCGCGAGGCGCCCAGCCGCTCGACCCTGAAGCTCGAAGAGGCCTGGCACCAGTTCATCCCGCGGGAGCACTGGGACCTGCGCCTGGGCGACGACATGACCGGTGTCGACCTGGGCGCGTCGCCGGGCGGCTGGACCTACCAGCTGGTGCGCCGTGGCATGCTGGTCACCGCCATCGACAACGGCCCGATGGCCGAAAGCCTGATGGACACCGGGCTGGTCCAGCACCTGATGGCCGATGGTTTTACCTGGCAGCCGAAGCAGCCGGTGGACTGGATGGTCTGCGATATCGTCGAGAAGCCGGCGCGTACCACCGCGCTGATCGAGACCTGGCTGGGCGAGGGGCTGTGCCGGGAAGCGGTGGTCAACCTGAAATTGCCGATGAAGCAGCGTTATGCCGAAGTGCGGCGCTTGCTCGATCGCATGGAGGCGACGTTCAAGGCGCGCAAGGTGAAGGTGTCGATTGCCTGCAAGCAGCTTTATCACGACCGCGAGGAAGTGACTTGCCATCTGCGCCGGCTCGATCTGAAGGCGCGTTGAGCCTATCGCCGGCAAGCCGGCTCCCACAGGTGCAGCGGCGACGCGGCGATCGGGGCCCATGGCCCCCTTGGTCCACAAGCCACTATGCGCCACAATAGCGATCATTTGCGGAGCCCTCCATGACTGACTTCACCCCAGACGCGATCCTCGACGCCACCGGCCTGAATTGCCCGGAGCCGGTCATGATGCTGCACCAGCACGTGCGCAAGCTGGCCGCCGGCGGCCTGCTCAAGGTCATTGCCACCGACCCCTCGACCCGTCGCGACATCCCCAAGTTCTGCAACTTCCTCGGCCACGAGCTGCTGCAGCAACAGGAAGAGGCGGGCACCTTCCTCTACTGGATCCGCAAGAAGGCCGACTGAGCCACGCTGGAACCCGCCCGCCGTAGCGCCTACACTGCGTTCCCCTGACAGGAGAGCGCCATGCTGATAGTTGCCGACGAGAATATCCCGCTGCTCGATGCCTTCTTCGAAGGCTTCGGCGAGATCCGACGTTACCCCGGCAGGAGCCTCGACGCGGCCAGCGTCAAAGACGCCGATGTGCTGCTGGTGCGCTCGGTGACCAAGGTCGACCGGCAACTGCTCGAAGGCAGCAACGTGCGCTTCGTCGGCACCTGCACCATCGGTACCGACCACCTCGACCTTGGCTACTTCGCCGAGGCCGGCATCCACTGGAGCAGCGCCCCGGGCTGCAACGCCCGCGGCGTGGTCGACTACGTGCTGGGCAGCTTGCTGACCCTGGCCGAGCTCGACGGCGTTGGGTTGGCGCAGCGGGTGTATGGCGTGGTCGGTGCCGGCGAAGTGGGCGGCCGCGTGGTCCGCGTGCTGCGCGGCCTGGGTTGGCAGGTGCTGGTCTGCGACCCGCTGCGCAAGGCGCGTGAAGGCGGCGACTTCGTCAGCCTGCAGGCCATCCTCGACCAGTGCGACGTAATCAGCCTGCACACGCCGCTGCAGCGCGACGGCGAGCACCCCACCTGGCACCTGCTGGCGGCCGAGCAGCTGGCGCGCCTGCGCCCCGGCGCCTGGCTGGTCAATGCCAGCCGTGGGCCGGTGGTCGACAACGCGGCCCTGCGCGAGCTGCTGCTGGACCGCGAAGATGTGCACGCGGTGCTGGATGTATGGGAAGGCGAGCCGCAGGTCGACCTGCAACTGGCCGACCTGTGCACCCTGGCCACGCCGCACATCGCAGGCTACAGCCTGGATGGCCGCCAGCGCGGCACGGCGCAGATCTACCAGGCGCTGTGCCGGTTCCTGGGCCAGGCCGAGCAGGTGCAACTGGCCGACTTGCTGCCGCGCCCGCCCTTGGCCCAGATGGAGCTGGATGGCGAGGCAGACCTTGAGTGGGCGCTGGCGACCTTGTGCCGGGCGGTGTATGACCCGCGCCGTGACGATGCCGATTTCCGCCGCAGCTTAAGTGACGATGTGGGCGAGCAGCGCGCCGCGTTCGATCAGCTGCGCAAGCATTACCCGCCACGGCGCGAGATCGAAGGGCTGGCAGTGCGGGTGCGGGGCGAGGCGCCGCAGCTGGTGCAGATGGTCAGTGCGTTGGGTGGGGTGGTGGTCTGACGGTGTTGTGATGCTGCTTGGGCCTCATCGCCGGCAAGCCGGCTCCCACTGAGCCCGCGCTGAACCTGTGGGAGCCGGCTTGCCGGCGATGAGGCCCAAGCACCTTTCCCAGGCAATAAAAACCCGGCGCAAGCGCCGGGCCGCAAGGCATTCGCGGTTCAACCCTTTCGCACTTTTTCGACCCGGCTTTCCTCAAGCTTCTTGCAAGCCTGCTGAATCATCTGCTCGGTAATCGGAACCTCATGGCCGTCGGCGTCGATGATCGAGCCACAGGCCTTGGGTTGCGGGGCGCTCTGGGTTTTCGGGGAGTCGCTGCCATGCTGCAAGCTCATTCACTGTCTCCTCATCAGGTCCAATATCAAGGTAAACCTGTGCCGTGACCGGCCTGTGACAAGAAATTACAGGTGCCACGGACTTCCACAGTCCAACAGAAAGCGGCAAAAACCTCCAGAGGCCCCTTAGAACGTTGGGCTATAGCCACTCAAGCGGCGCGGGGGTGGTAGTCTGCGTTTTTCCCGCTGCCCTGGTCTGCGTCATGCCCGAACCGGTTTCCACCCGCCAACGCCGCGCCTTGCGCCTCGGCTGGCAATTCATTCGCCCTTACCGGCGCCAGGCCCTGCTGGCATTGCTGGCGCTGATCGTGACCGCAGGCATCACCCTGTCCATGGGCCAGGGCATCCGCCTGCTGGTCGACCAGGGCTTCATGACCCGCTCGGCGCACCAGCTCAACCAGACCATCGGCCTGTTTCTGCTGCTGGTGCTGGCGCTGGCGATCGGCACCTTCAGCCGCTTCTACCTGGTTTCCTGGATCGGCGAGCGCTGCGTGGCCGACATCCGCCGGGCCGTGTTCGATCACTTGGTCGGGCTGCACCCGGGCTTCTTCGAAGACAACCGCAGTTCGGAAATCCAGTCGCGGCTGACCACCGACACCACCCTGCTGCAGTCGGTGATCGGCTCGTCGCTGTCGATGTTCCTGCGCAATGTGCTGATGGTGATCGGCGGCGTGGTGCTGTTGTTCATCACCAATGTCAAGCTCACCAGCATCGTGGTGCTGGCCCTGCCGCTGGTGCTGGCGCCGATCCTGCTGTTCGGCCGCAGCGTGCGCAGGCTGTCGCGGCAAAGCCAGGACCGGGTAGCGGACGTGGGCAGCTACGTGGCCGAAACCCTGGGGCAGATCAAGACCGTGCAGGCCTACAACCACCAGGCACGGGACCAGGCGCTGTTCGCCGACACGGTCGAGGCGGCCTTTGCCGTGGCCCGCCGGCGCATCGCCCAGCGTGCCTGGCTGATCACCCTGGTGATCGTGCTGGTGCTGGGCGCGGTGGGGGTGATGTTGTGGGTCGGCGGCATGGATGTGATCGCCGGGCGCATCTCGGCGGGCGACCTGGCGGCGTTCGTGTTCTACAGCCTGATCGTCGGCAGTGCCTGCGGCACCCTCAGTGAAGTGATCGGCGAACTGCAGCGCGCCGCCGGTGCGGCCGAGCGCATCGCCGAATTGCTGGCGGCGCGCAGCGCGATCTTGCCACCCGAGGCGCCGGTGGCGCTGCAGCAGCCTGGCGGCGGGCGCATCGAGTTGCAGCAGGTGGTGTTTGCCTACCCTTCGCGGCCCACGGTGGCGGCCATCGACCACCTCAGCCTGGCCATCGAGCCTGGCCAGACGCTGGCGCTGGTGGGGCCTTCGGGGGCTGGCAAGTCGACCTTGTTCGACTTGCTGCTGCGCTTCTACGACCCGCAGCAAGGGCGCATTGTGCTCGATGGCGTGCCGATCACCGCGCTTGAGCCCAGCGACCTGCGCCGCCAGTTCGCCTTGGTGGCACAGAACCCGGCGCTGTTTCGTGGCACTGTCGAAGCCAACATCCGCTATGGCCGGCCCGAGGCGAGCCTGGCCGAAGTGCAGGCGGCCGCACGCGGCGCCCATGCCGACGAATTCATCCGCCAGTTGCCCCAGGGTTACCAGACCCTGCTCGGCGAGGGCGGCATCGGCCTGTCGGGTGGCCAGCGCCAGCGCCTGGCGATTGCCCGCGCGTTGCTGGTGGATGCGCCGATCTTGCTGCTCGATGAAGCCACCAGCGCCCTCGATGCTCAGAGCGAGTACCTGATCCAGCAAGCCCTGCCCAGCCTGATGGCGGGCCGCACCACGCTGGTCATCGCCCACCGCCTGGCCACGGTGCAGCATGCCGACCGTATCGCCGTCATCGACAAGGGGCAGGTGGTGGCAGTGGGCAGCCATCGGCAATTGATCGAAGAAAACGCGTTGTATGCGCGCCTGGCCGCACTGCAGTTCAGCAACGGCTAGGCCATCGCCAATTTGTAACATTTCTGTAGCAATTGCCTGAGAGTATGAGCTTCAACTGTTGCGTAAGTGCTCGACCTGGCTGCTATCGACCGATGGCAGCTTTTTTTTGGCCTGCGAACGAGGACATGGATGTCTGTCGCGGCGCTGCCAATGGCGCCGTTTCCTACTTTCTTGTTCCCGAGATCCGCAATGTTGCGTAAATCCCTCAGAGTGCAAATTCTCACCTTGCTCGGCGCCAGCCTGGCGGCGATCCTGCTGATCGCCCTGGTGTGTTTCCAGTTCCTGTCCTCCAGCGTGCGGAGCTATGCCGAACTGGTCGATGGGCCGCTGCGGGCTTCGCAAACCATCGATGAAGCCAACCTGCAGTTCAAGATCCAGGTGCAGGAATGGAAGAACGTGCTGCTGCGCGGGCGCCAGCCGGCCGAGCTGGACAAGTACTGGCAGCAGTTCCAGGCGCGCGAGCAGCAGGTTCAGCAATTGCTCGGGCAACTGATCGACAGCAGCGATGGGGCATTGAAGGCGCCCTTGCAGCAGCTGCGTGACAGCCACCGGCAATTGGGGCTGGCCTATGCGCAGGGGCGCCAGGCGTTTCTGGCTGCCGGTGGCGACCCGGTGGCGGGTGACCAGGCTGTCAAAGGCGTCGACCGTGCGGCCAGCGAGCAGATGAGCGCGCTGGTCGAGCAGTTGCGCGCCGAGGCCCGCACCCGCGCCACCAGCATCAATGCCAGCGCCGAACGCACGGTATGGGTGGGCGTGCTGGTGATGCTCGGTTCGGCATTGCTGGTGGGCCTGCTCAGCTTGTGGCGCGTCAACCGCAGCCTGATCGAGCCGATCCGGCAACTGATCGAGTACGTTGCGCAATTGAGCCAGGGCCGCTTTGCCGCGCGCGTCGACAGCCGCCGCGAGGACGAGCTGGGCCGCCTGGCGCGGGCTGCCAATACCCTGCGCGATTTTCTCGCCGACACCGTGGGCCGCCTCAAGGACAACGCCCAGGAGCTCGAAGGCGCCAGTGGCCAGTTGCGCAACATCGCCGGCGACATGGCCCGCGGCACCCATGACCAGTTCCAGCGCACCGACCAGGTGGCCACGGCGATGCACGAGATGTCCGCCACCGCCCAGGAAGTGGCGCGCCACGCGGCTGAAGCGGCACGGGCGGCCGATGACGCCGACCACAGTGCCCAGGCTGGCGAGCAGGTCATGCAGCAGACCATCGATATCATCGGCGTGGTCAACCGTGAAATCGCCGGCACCGCGGCGGTGATCCGCGACCTGGAAAACGACAGCTCACGCATCGGCAAGGTGCTGGAAGTGATCCGCGGCATTGCCGAGCAGACCAACCTGCTGGCGCTCAACGCGGCCATCGAAGCCGCCCGTGCTGGCGAAGCCGGGCGTGGTTTTGCCGTGGTCGCCGACGAGGTGCGCAGCCTGGCCCAGCGCACCGCAGCCTCGATTGCCGAAATTCACCAGATCATCGAGGCGGTGCAGTCGGGCGCGCTGGAAGCGGTCAAGGCCATCGAGAGCGGGCAGCAGCGCAGCGAGGAGGGCGCCGAGCAGGTGCAGCAAGCCGGGCAGATGCTGCAGCGCATCACCACCGCCGTGGAGGCGATCCGCGACATGAACCGGCAGATCGCCACGGCGGCCGAGGAGCAGACCAGCGTCGCCGAAGACATCTCGCGCAACCTGATCGAAATCACCCGTATCGCCACGGCCAACCAGGAGGCCGTGCAGCACACCGAGCAGGCTGGGCAGCGTCTGCATGGGCTGTCGGGGCAGCTGGGCGAAGTGACCTCGCGGCTCACCGCCTGAGAGGGCGCCGGGCGCTCGTAAAAGCGCCCGGCGCATTTTTCGAGGCAACAAAAAGCCCGCGCAAGGCGGGCTTTTTGAACAGGATTTGGTCGGAGAGACAGGATTCGAACCTGCGGCCTTCTCGTCCCGAACGAGACGCGCTACCTGGCTGCGCTACACTCCGATGAACGAAATCCTACTGCATCGCATTTTCGAGCGCAAGCCCTTGTTGTTAAAAGGGCTTATGCCCAAAACAGGGGGCGAATCAGAGCTCTTTGACGGTACGGATCTGGTCCTTGTTCAGGCGCATGACCTTGCCGTCGAGCTGCTTGAATTCGTAGAACCCGGAGTCCTCGTCGAAGGACGGGGTGTCCACCGCCTGGATTTCGCGGCCATCGTTCAGGGTGATCACGCTCGGCGAAGCGCAGCCGGCGAGGGCGCCAAGGCCGAGGGCGAGGAAGAAGGCGGGAAGAGTCCGTTGAATCATCGTGTTTCTCCAGTGCAATGGTGCTAGATGACGTTTATGACGCGGTGCGTCTGCGCAAGTTCCTTTGCATTTTCAGCATAGCCTTGCTGACGGGATGTTGACCTGGATCTGCAAAGGCTGGCGTGGGGCCTGCTGTGATATAAATGCGCGATTCCCTCTCCTGCGACGGACACTCATGAAAGCCAAGGCAGATACCCCCTTCGTGGCGCTGAACATCGCCGTGCTGACGGTCAGCGACACCCGTACCTTCGAAACCGACACCTCCGGCCAGATGTTCGTCGATCGCCTGACCGGCGCGGGCCACCAGCTGGCCGCCCGCGTGCTGCTCAAGGACGACCTGTACAAGATCCGCGCCCAGGTCGCCACCTGGATTGCCGACGACAGCGTGCAAGTGGTGCTGATCACTGGTGGCACCGGCTTCACCGGCCGCGACAGCACCCCGGAAGCCGTGGCCTGCCTGCTGGACAAGCAGGTGGACGGTTTCGGCGAGCTGTTCCGGCAGATTTCCGTGCCTGACATCGGCACTTCCACCGTGCAGTCGCGGGCCTTGGCCGGCCTGGCCAACGGCACCCTGGTGTGCTGCCTGCCAGGCTCGACCAATGCCGTGCGCACCGGCTGGGACGGCATCCTCGCCGAACAGCTCGACGCCCGTCATCGCCCCTGCAACTTCGTGCCCCACCTGAAGCAGGTAGCGGCCTGTGATAGCCGTGGCTGAGGCAACCCAAGCCCGGCCGCTGATGCCGGTGGAAGAAGCCCTCGAACGCCTGCTGGCACTGGCCGAGGCAGCGCCGATCAAGGAACTCGAAGAGGTTTCCCTGGCTGAAGCCGAGGGCCGCGTGCTGGCAACCGACATGGTGGCCTCGCTCGATCTGCCGCCGTGGCCGAACAGCGCCATGGACGGCTATGCCCTGCGCCTGGCCGACAACGTGGGCCAGCCGTTGCCGGTGAGCCAGCGGATTTTCGCCGGCCACGCTCCCGAGCCGCTGCAGCCTGGCACCTGCGCGCGGATCTTCACCGGCGCGCCACTGCCCGCCGGTGCCGATTGCGTCGAGATGCAGGAAAACACCCAAGTGCTCGAAGACGGCCGGGTGCGCTTCCTCGAACCCTTGCAGCTCGACCAGAACGTTCGCCCGCAAGGCCAGGAAACCCGCAAGGGCGAGCAGGTGATGGTGGCCGGCACGCGCCTGGGGCCGATCGAGCTGGGCCTGGCGGCGACCTTGGGGCATGCCCACCTGCAGGTGGTGCGCCGGGTGCGCGTGGCGGTGCTGTCTACCGGGGACGAGCTGGTCGAGCCAGGCTTGCCGCTGGGCCCGGGGCAGATCTACAACAGCAACCGGCGCCTGCTGGTGAGCTGGTTGCAGCGCCTGGGCTGTGAGGTGCGCGACATGGGTATCCTGCCCGATGACCTGGCGCGCACCCGCGAGTGCCTGGCCAGCCTGGGCGATGTCGACCTGATCCTGTCCACCGGCGGTGTTTCCGTCGGCGAGGCCGACTACCTGGGCGCGGCGCTGCGCGAAGCGGGTGAACTGGCGCTGTGGAAGCTGGCGATCAAACCGGGCAAGCCGTTGACCTTCGGCCACTACCAGGGCGTGCCGGTGATCGGCCTGCCTGGCAACCCGGCCTCGACGCTGGTCACCTTTGGCCTGCTCACCCGGCCTTACCTGCTGCGGCGCCAGGGGGTAAGCGCCGTCACGCCGCTGCAGTTCGACGTTCCCGCAGGTTTCGATTGGCCCAAGGCCGGTACCCGGCGCGAGTACCTGCGCGCCCGCATCGACAATGGCCAGGTGCGTATCTACAAGAACCAGAGCTCCGGCGTGCTGCGCAGCGCCGCCTGGGCCGAGGGCCTGGTCGAGGTGCGTGAAGGCAGCACGCCGAAGGTGGGCGATAGCGTGCCGTTCATTCCGCTGAGCGAACTACTCGGTTGAGCGGCCGATCCAGCTCGCGCCGCGTTGGGTGAGATCGGCCGGCGCCGACTGGGTCAGGCGCATGTGCACGTTTTCCAGTTGCTGCGCGGCAACGCTCCAGTCGTGGCGTTGCCGGGCAAACTGGCGGCCGGCCTCGCTCATCTGGCACATGCGCCAGGGCTGGTTGAGTAGCTGGGTGATCGACAGCGCCAGCTGGTCACCGTCATCGCTGCCCAGGTAGTGCTCGCCGTTGTTCGCCGCAAGCCCTGATACCCCCTTGCGAGTGGTGATCACCGGCAGCCCGGCGGCCATGGCTTCGAGGATCTTCACCTTGGAGCCCCCGGCGTAGCGCAGCGGCGCGAAAAACAGCGCCGAGCGCCGTTGCAGCTCGCGCAGGTCGGGGCGATAGCCGATCCATTCGATACGCGGGTCATTCCAGTGCAGTTTCCAGCTGGCCGGCAGGGCATGCCCGGCAATTGCCAGGCGCACCGCCGGATTACTCATCCACACCTGCGGGAGAATTTCCTCCAGCGCCCATTCGACCGCTTCCTGGTTGGCGCCGTACTCGAAGTTGCCGACGAACAGCAGGCGCTGGCTGTGCAGGGCCGGGCGCACGTCCTGGTAGTAGTCGCAGTCGACGCCGTTGACCACCACGTTCACCGGCCGCCCGCTGATCTGCCCGATCAGCTCGGCGTCGTGCGCGCTCACCGCCACCACCTCGCTGGGCTGGCGCAGCACGCGCTGTTCCCAGCGCCGATAGCGCCAGCGGTCGAAGGCATTGAGTGGGCGCAGCCACAGTGGAAGGCGATCGTGGCAGGCGGCGCCCATCACCGATTCCAGCGTGTGCTCGGTGAGCATGTAGGGCAGGCCGCGGGCCTGCAGGGCTTTTTCGAACGGTTGGAAGCTGTAGCTGTGCTCGATCTGGATCACATCCCAGGGCTCGTCCAGCAACTGCTCGAAGCGATGCCGCAGGCACGGCGCCAGGCCGTTGATGATCGCCCGCATGGGGTAGTCGATGATCGGCGAGGCCAAGAGGTTGAGCGGGCTGTGCACGGCGCGCCTGGGGATCACGATCAGGCGCTCGAGCAACGGTTCCAGGGCTTCGCGGGTGGCATCGCTGAGGGGCACTTTGGACTGCACCAGCAAGGTGATCCGATGGCCATGCTGCGCGAGGGCGCGCAGCAGGTGGTATTGCCGGGTCTTGCAGCCGCTGGTGGTGGGCCAGGGCAGGTAGGGCAGCGTCCAGAGTATGCGCATGAACCGGAATCCTCGTGAAAGGCCGCGGACAAAAAACGCGCCCCCTGAGTGCACTCAGCCAATCGCTGCTGCCGGGACGCGTCCGTAGATATCAGTAAAGCGCACGATGTCGTCTTCGCCCAGGTACTCGCCGCTTTGCACCTCGATCATCACCAGGTCGATGACGCCGGGGTTGGTCAGGCGGTGGGTACGGCCAGGCTTGATGAAGGTCGACTCGTTGGTGTCGAGCAGGAACTCTTCTTCACCGTTGGTCACGCAGGCCATGCCGCTGACGATGATCCAGTGTTCGCTGCGGTGATGGTGCATCTGCAGCGACAGCGATTCGCCAGGGCGCACCATGATGCGCTTGATCTTGAAGCGCGGGCCTTCCTCGAGCACGGTGTACATGCCCCACGGGCGCGTGACCGTGCGGTGCAGGCGGTAGGCGTCGTGGCCCTGGTGCTTGAGCTGCTGGGCAATGACCTTGACTTCCTGGCTGCGCGCGGCATCGGCGATCAGCAGGGCGTCGGGCGTATCGATGACGATCAGGTTGTCCAGCCCCACCGCGCCGACCAGCCGCTTGGGCGAATCGATGTAGCAGTTGTGCACGTCGTGCAGCACGGTTTCGCCGTTGCAGTGGTTGCCGTCGTCGTCGCTGTGGCGCAGGCCGCGCACCGCCTCCCAGCTGCCGATATCGTTCCAGCCCAGTTCGCAGGGGACCACGGCCACCCGGTCGGAACGCTCCATCAGCGCGTAGTCGATGGAGATGTCCTCGGCCTGGGCGAAGCTTTCGGGGTCGAGCTCCACCTGCAGGGTGCCATCGCCCTGTTTGATCGCGCTGCGTTCGAGGCATTCGCTGACGCTGGCCAGCACTTGCGGGGCGTGCTTGTGCAGCTCGGCCAGCAAGGTGCCCAGGTGCAGGCAGAACATGCCGGCATTCCACAGGTGACGACCACCTTCGAGGTACTCGCGGGCGGTAAGGGCGTCGGGTTTTTCCACGAAGGCGGCGACCTGATGGGCGTGTTCGCCCAGCGCCGGGCCTTGTTCTATGTAGCCGAAGCCGGTTTCTGCGCGGTCGGGCAGCAGGCCGAAGGTGCTCAACCAGCCTTCGCTCGCCAGTGCCTGGGCCTGGCCCACCGCCACGGCAAACGCCTCGAAGTCCTCGATCACATGGTCGGCGGGCATCACCAGCAGCACGCTGTCTTCACCGTAGTGCCGCGCGCAGTGCAGTGCGGCTGCGGCAATGGCGGGGGCGGTGTTGCGCCCGTTGGTTTCGAGCAGGTAATCCAGCGGCAGGTTGCCGGGGTTGACCTGGCGGTACTCGTCCTGGGTACGGAAGAACACCTCGCGGTTGGTGACCGTCAGCACGCGGCCCACACCCGGTAGCGCACTGGCGCGGGCAAAGGTCTTTTGCAGCAGGCTTTGGCCATCGGGCAAGCGCATGAAGGGTTTGGGCATGGCCTCGCGGGATACCGGCCACAGGCGAGTGCCAGCACCGCCAGCGATGATGCAGGGGATCAGAACGCTCATTTCACAGCCTCGACTCAGGGCGCCGGGTGGCGGCGCGATGAAGGGGAACTAGCGACCTGTCAGGGTTCTGGCGGGCAAAGTCAAAAAACCGACTTTTCACAACGGCATCATCCATTAAGGCCAAAATTTTGTCGATCATGCGCCCAATGCGAAAAGCTTTCAATGATATTTGTGTGAATCTGGCTATTTTTTGTACGTTTCTGAGTAAATAACCCTTCGAGCCGTAATGAATTTGCCGCAGGCATGCAGCATTCTGCCTGCGCCTGTGGTCGAGATCTGGACTGACAAGCCCCCATGGAGAGGCGCTATGCAAACGCGCAAGGCGATGTTGATCCTGCATGGCAAGCAGGCGATGAACGAAGAGGTGCGCCAGGCCGTGTCGGCCATGCGCGAGCGGGGCTGGAAGCTGGATGTGCGGGTGACCTGGGAAGCGGGTGATGCCCAGCGCCTGGTCGGCGAAGCGCTGGCGGCGGGCTACACCCATGTGGTCGCCGGCGGCGGTGATGGCACCCTGCGCGATGTGGCCGAGGCCATGGGCCAGGCGGCCACCGATGCCAGCCTGGCGCTGCTGCCGTTGGGCACCGCCAACGACTTTGCCAAGGCTGCCGGTGTTTCACTGCAGCCTGGCGAAGCCCTGGCCTTGCTCGACCAGCCGGCGCGGCCGATCGACCTGGGGCGTGTGGGCGATCAATGGTTCCTGAACATGGCCACGGGCGGCTTTGGCAGCCAGGTCACCGCCAGCACGTCCGAGGACTTGAAGAAGGTGCTGGGCGCGGCCGCCTACCTGTTCACCGGCCTGTCCCGTTTCAGCGAGCTGCAGGCTGCGACGGTGGAACTGACCGGGCCGGGCTTCCAGTGGCAGGGCGAGCTGCTGGCGCTGGGCATCGGCAATGGCCGTCAGGCCGGCGGCGGGCAGGTGTTGTGCCCGCAGGCGTGGGTGGACGACGGTTTGCTCGACGTGGCCATCCTGCCGGCGCCGCAGGAAGTGGTCGGCGCCTTGCGCGAGTTGCTGGCAGGGCAGGGGCTGTTCGTGCGGGCTCGCTTGCCCTGGGTCGAGATCAAGTGCTCCAAAGGCCTGGACATCAACCTCGATGGCGAACCGCTGCAGGCCGACAGCCTGCGCTTCGAGGCCTGCCCCGCGGCCTTGCGCCTGCACCTGCCGGCGAACTCGCCGCTGCTCAGTCGTCCAGGCTGATGATCTTCTCGCGCACGGCAAACAGCACCAGGCCGGCCACGTCGTAGATCTGCAGGCGCTTCATGATCTGCGAGCGGTGGGTTTCCACGGTCTTGATCGACAGGCCAAGGCCACTGGCGATTTCCCGGGTGGATTTGCCGCGCACGATCAGGCGCAGGATTTCCAGTTGCCGCGCGGTCAGGTTGTGGCGGTCGGCGGGCGCCTGCTTGCCGCGTTGCGCACGCATCAGCGCCTGGTTGATCACGGTGTGGGCGATGGCCGGGCTCAAGTAGCGCTCGCCGCTGCGTAACGCGGTCAGCGCCTGCTCGAGCTCGGTGGCGGTGGCATCCTTGAGCAGGTAGCCGTGGGCGCCGCTTTCCAGCGCTCGCATGATCAGGTCCGGGTCGGTATGCATGGACAGGATCAGCACCTTGCAGGTGTTGCCAGTGGCGCGCAGGGAGGTGAGGGCATCCAGGCCGCTGGTCGAGCGCATGGAGATGTCCAGCAGGACGATATCGGGCGCCAGCTGCTGGGCCTGTTCGAGCAACTGGTCGCCATCGTCGGCTTCGCCGACCACGGTGTAGCCGGGGATATCGGACACCAGGGCACGCACCCCGGCGCGGATCAGCGAGTGGTCATCCACCAGCAGCAATCTACAGGTCATGGCGAGTGCGGAGTCCTGGCACGTTCATGGGTGCGCGGTGGCCACGGGAACAAGGCTTCGATGCGCGTGCCCAGGCCCAGCTGGCTGGTGATTTGCAGGCTGCCCTTGAGTGCGGTGGCGCGCTCCTGCATGCCGGCCATGCCACGCTGGCCCGCCTCGGCCGGGTTGCTGGCGGGGATGAAGCCCAGGCCATCGTCCTGGATCATCAAGGCCAAGCCGCTGGGGCTGCGCTGCAGGCGGATGGTCAGGTTGCTTGCCTGGGCATGGCGCAACATGTTGGTCACCGCTTCCTGGGTAATGCGAAAGGCTGCCATGGCCACTTCCTCCGACACCCCGCCCAGGCGCTGCTGGCACTCCAGGCTCCAGTGCACGTCGCTGTTTGCCAGGGTGCGCACCAGGTGCGCGCGCAGGCTGGCCTCGAGGCCAAGGCTGGCCAGTTGCCGCGGGTTGAGGATGGCAGAGACGTCGCGCACCTTGCTCAGGGAGTCTTCCAGGGTGCTGCGCAAGGCGCCGCAGTGGGCTTGCAGCTCGCCAGGCACGCGCCGCTGCAGCCAGTCGAGCTGCAGTTTGGCGGCCGTCAGCAACTGGCCGATGTCGTCATGCAGTTCGCGGCTCAGATGCTGGCGCTCGCTTTCCTGCACCTTGAGCATGCGGTCGGCCAGTTCCGCCGGGCGCATGCTGATCGACCTTGCGCCGTGGCTCAGGTGCCAGCAGACGCCAAGGGTGGCGATGAGCTGCAACAGCAGCAGGCCAGCGGGCAGGGCCTGCAGGGCCACCAGCGACAGGTTGGCGATCAGCGACACCACGCACAGCATCGCCGTCGCCCAGCGCAGCAAGGTGGCGCGAGAACAGCGACGCAGAGGGATCTTCAAGCGTGGGGACATAGATAGGGAAGCCACTGAAGTCTTGCTGATGGAGGCCTTGCACATGTTTTACCAGAGGCGTTGGCGTCGAGCTTTCAACACTGGGCAAGTGCGCGTGGAAAGCGATTCATATACGGGTGGCCGGGTTTTGTTAGTGCGCATGGTATCACTTCGAACTGCTTTGGTCGCGACCGGGTAATGCTTTGAAAGCTCAGGAATTACGGGGGGAACACGGGGGCTCGACGGTGCCGATAAGTGGCGATGTGCCACTGTTGGCGTATGGCTCGAAGTGGCTGCTTATCACCTGACAAGTTTGCGTTGAAATAGCCGCGCACAGTGCCTTTAGTTGCGCCTGGATGCACTTGTTAGTGCATGCGAGTGTTTAGCCACAGGTGCATGGGGGTGGAGGCAGCTACTGCCGGTTTCGTGGCAAGGGGCACACGTTTGCGGCACCGGTTGGCCGAGCGCGTTGGCCAGGTCGTGCAGCAGCGCCGCTTGCTCGCTGGTATCGAGGGCAAGGCGGCCGGTGCGCAGGTCCACCAGTTCCAGCTGCCAGGCCAGCAGGGTCAGGCAGGCATCCAGCGCAGGCAGCACCTCGCTGTGCACGTGCAGCTGCTGGCAGGCCGGCGCGAGCAGTGCCTGCAGGGCAGCGGCGTAATGGGCGACTTCGTGCAGGTTCAGGCCACTGGCGCGGCGGGCCAGGGTGTCGAGGGTGTTGTTCAGGCAGTGACAGGCGTCCGGGTCATTGGCGATCAGCTCCAGGTGCTGCAGGCATTCCTGGGTCTGGGTCAGCAAGACCTGCGCATCGAGCAGGAACTCCTGCAAGGCGCCGTTGGGGAAGACGATGTTGTCCATCATGACACTCCGGCGCGTAGGGCAGGAGCAAGGGATGGCCACGCCATGTCGATCGCTAGCAAGAGCCTGACTCCATTCATGCAGTGAGAATGGCGTCACATTAATGGCTAAAGGATATCGCGAACATCAGGTTGTACCCGATTGCCACTAGGGGTTTCCCTGATGGTTGCCTAGGGTGCGACGCTTGAGCGCGTGAATGGATCCAAGGTGGCGATGTCCGCAGTAAAGCATGATGGTAATGTGATATCAATTGCCTCTGCGGCATTTTCTCGCGGGGGTCAAGCTGCGTCCCAAGCGGCCGATACAGGGTGAATGAATTCACCTTTTTCCCACTCAAGCCCGGGGTTTTCCAATGGCTGGCATTCTCGACACGGTAGACCAACGCACGCAACTGGTGGGTGAGAACCGACTGGAAATTCTGATGTTTCGCCTGGCCGGTCGCCAGCTGTTCGCGATCAACGTGTTCAAGGTGCAGGAGGTGCTGCAACTGCCTAAGCTGACCTTGATGCCCCAGCGCCATGCGTTCGTCTGCGGCGTGGTCAACCTGCGCGGGCAGACCCTGCCGGTGATCGACCTGTCCCAGGCGATCGGCATGCGCCCGCTGCAGCCGGGGCCGGACAGCACCATCATCGTCACCGAGTACAACCGCTCGGTGCAGGCGTTTCTGGTGGGTGGGGTCGACCGCATCGTCAACATGAACTGGGAAGCCATCATGCCGCCGCCCACCAGCGCCGGCCGCCAACACTACCTGACGGCCATCACCAAGGTGGACGAGCAGCTGGTGGAGGTGATCGACGTGGAGAAGGTGCTGGCCGAAATCGTGCCCTACAACGCCAGGGTGTCCGGCGACAAGCTCGCCGACCCGGTGCTGGCGCGTGCACGTGGCCGTGAAGTGCTACTGGTGGATGACTCCAGCGTGGCGCTGGCGCAACTGCGTGACACCCTCTCGCAACTGGGGGTGAAACTGCATGTGGCCAGCGATGGCCTGAAGGCCCTGCGCATGCTCAAGGGCTGGGCCGATGCTGGTGAAGATGTGTGCGAAAAACTGCTGATGGTGTTCACCGACGCCGAGATGCCGGAGATGGACGGCTACCGCCTCACTACCGAGATTCGCAGCGATGCGCGCCTGCGCCAGTTGTACGTGGTGCTGCATACCTCGCTGTCGGGCAGCTTCAACGAGTCGATGGTGAAAAAGGTGGGTTGCGACAACTTCCTTTCCAAGTTCCAGCCCGACCGCCTGGTCGATGTGGTCAAGCAACGCCTGCTGCTGGATGCTGCCACTGCGTGATCCGTGGGCCTGCCAGGTATAAGCTTGGCGTTTTGGCATGGCACGAGGCAGGCAGGGATGTTTCTGAGTGAGTTGTATCGATACCCGGTGAAGTCGGGGCAGGCGCAACCCTTGCAGGGCTCGCCGGTGGGCCTGCTGGGGTTGCAGGGGGACCGCCGCTGGATGGTGGTCGAGGAAGAGAACGGACGCTTCCTTACCCAGCGTGCATGGCCCCAGCTAGGGCAGCTCAAGGCAAGCGAAGGCGAAGCCGGCGAGCTGCTGCTTCAGGCGCCGGGGCTGGCAGCGCTGCGGGTGGCGGTGCCGGCTGGCGACGACAGCCTGCGTGGGGTGACCATCTGGCGTGACACCTTGCGCGTGCCCGACGCGGGCGATGAGGCGGCGGCCTGGTTGTCGCAGCTGCTGGGCAAACCGGTGCGCCTGGTCCATTGCCCCGAGCAGCGGGCGCGCTACCTGCCCAGCGGCTACGGCCTGAACAGTGACCGCGCGGCGTTTCCCGATGGTTTCCCATTGCTGCTGATAGGCCAGGGCTCGCTGGAAGAGTTGAGCCGGCGGGTGGGGCGGCCGATGGAGATGTTGCGTTTTCGGCCGAACCTGGTGGTGCAGGGCACCGAGCCCTTCGCCGAGGATGGCTGGAAGCGGATTCGCATTGGCGCGCTGGAGTTTAGGGTGCTCAAGCCCAGCGTGCGGTGCATCTTTACCACGCTCGATCCGGCGACCGGGGAGCGCAGCCCAGACCGTGAACCGCTGACCACCTTGAAGACCTTCCGGGAGAAGGAGGGGGATATCCTGTTCGGGCAGAACCTGGCCGTGGATGGCAGTGGTTGGCTGGAAGTGGGGATGGAAGTGGAAATCCTGGAGTGACAATCAAGGCTGTGCCAGCGCTGTCGCGGATGAATCCGCCACAGCGCTGGCACAGGCCCACGATCACTTACATGTCATCGAAATACCGCTCATGCCAGTCCACCAGCGGTTGTGGCGCATTGAGCTTCTGCCCGTAGATCACCGAGTACGACAGCACGTTCTGCACGTACTGGCGCGTCTCGTCGAACGGGATCGACTCCACCCACACGTCGAAGCTCAGGTGCTTGGCGCCCTTGAGCCACTGGCGTACCCGCCCTGGGCCCGCGTTGTAGGCCGCCGAGGCCAGCACCCGGTTGCCATTGAACTGGCTGTGCACCTGGCTCAGGTAAGCGGCGCCCAGCTGAATGTTCTTGTCCGGGTTGAACACCTGCTGTGGCGATGCCAGCGGGATGCTGAACTTGCGCGCGGTTTCCTTGGCCGTGGCCGGCATCAGCTGCATCAGGCCACTGGCGCCGACGCTGGAGCGTGCATCTTCCATGAAGGCGCTTTCCTGGCGCGTGATGGCGAACACCCAGCTCGAATGCAGCCCGCGCACCTTGGCTTCGCGTACCAGGGTATCGCGGTGGGCCATCGGGAAGCGGATGTCCAGGTCGTCCCAGTACTGCGCCTGGCTAATGGTGCGAATGGCCGGGAAGTACCAGCGCAGGTCGTAGGCCAGGCGAGCCTGGGCGACCATTTCGTCACGGGTGAAGTGGCGGCTGACGTGGTACCACTCGCGGCGGCCTTCGACGATCTGCCCGCGGGCATGGAACTCCAGCGCGCGCTGCACGCCCGGGGTGTTGCGCACCTTGCTGACCAGGGCCGGGCTCAGCACCAGCGGCTTGTTGTTCAACTGGTACGGCGTCTGCGCCCGGTCGGCGGCGAGGAAACCATAGAAGTCACGCTCGCGCGCCACGTTTCTGTACAGCTGTGGAACCTGCGGGTTGTTTGGCTGGGCCAGCTCCAGGCTGCGCGCTTGCCAGTACTTCCAGCGGTTGCTGGTGGCCAGGTCCTGCGGCAGGCGTTTGGTCAGCTCGTAGGCATCTTCCCAGCGGCCCAGGCGCAGCAGCAGGCGCAGGCGCCATTCGCTGACGGTGTTGTCGCGCAGTTCCGGGTCGTAGCGGGTCATCAGGTCCAGGGCGCGCGGGTCGTAGCGGCGCGCCAGGGTCAGGCCGATTTCGCGGGCGATGGCGACCTTCTCATCGCGGGAGAAGTGCATGCGCTGGGCATAGTCGTCGAGCAACGCCATGGCCCGGTCAGGGTCCTGGCGGGCCAGGCGGCGCAGGCCGAGGCTGACCACGTCGGACATCGCTTCGTTGGCCGGCATGAAGCGCGAAGGCTGGTTGAGCAGCTCGGGCTTCTGCGCCACATCGATCAGCAGGCGGCCTTGCGGGCCGAGGGTGGTGAGCCCCTGGACCAGGCTGCTGGCCAGGCTGTAGTTGCGCGCCTGGGCCGCCAGCTTGGCGCGGTTCCAGCGCTTGGCCTCGGTGAGCTGGCCTTCGGCAGCCCACATGCCGAACAGGGTGTCGCAGGCAGCCGGTTGCGACTTGCCCACGTTCCACAGCTTGTCGGCGTTGGCATAGCCTTCGGCGCGCTTGCCGTGGCTCAGTTCGTACTGGCCATTGAGGCAGTCCAGCTCGGTGAAGTTGAGCTTGGGGTCGTAATACTTGACGAAGGTGTCCCACTCGCCGCGTTCGGCCAGCCAGCGCAACCAGCGCAGCTTCATCCAGTTGGCCTGGGGCAGGTCGCCATGCTTGGCGAGAAACCCTTCGATTTCCTCGTTGCTGGCGCTTTTCAGGCGTGCGGTGAGTTCGTCGTAGGCCAGGTAGGGCGTCAGCGGGTAATCGCGCAGGGCCTGGGCATAGCGCAGGTAAGGGCCCTTGTCGCCCTTGGCCAGCGCACGCTTGGCCTCATCGTAGTACTGGCGCTGCAGGGTAAGGTCAGCGGCCTGCGCCACATGGGCGGTAGCGGCGGTGAGCAGCAGGCAGGAAGCAATCTGTAACAGGCGGCTGCGCATGATACGTCCGGGCAGTTGAACCATGGGAAAGTGACGGCGTAGCCAGCACGGTTGGAAGCATTGCCCTTAGCTTAGCCGTTTGCCGGCAGCGGGTGAAAGCACTGTGCTTGTATCAATGCGTTAACGTCGACCGGATGTCGCAATGCCCTGGCGGCGCAGTCAACTTAATGCCGGAATGGGCCAACTCAGGTAGAATGCGCGCCCGCTTTCTGGAGACGAACATGACCCTGCTCAAATTCAGCGATGTGTCCCTCGCATTCGGCGCGATGCCGCTGCTGGACAAAGTGTCCTGGCAGATCGCCCGTGGCGAGCGGGTGTGCATCATCGGCCGCAACGGTACTGGCAAGTCCAGCATGCTGCGCCTGGTAAAGGGCGAGCAGAAGGGCGATGACGGCGAGATCTGGCGCGCCCCTGGCCTGAAGATCGGCGAATTGCCGCAAGAGCTGCCGGTGGCCGATGAGCGCAGCGTGTTCGATGTGGTCGCCGCCGGCCTGGACGGCGTGGGCGAGCTGCTGGCCGAATACCATCACCTGAGCCAGAACATCCACGGCGACGAAGACCTGGAAAAGCTCATGCACGTGCAGCACGAGCTGGAGGCCCGTGACGGCTGGCGCCTGCAGCAGGTGGTGGAAAGCACCCTGAGCCGCCTGCAACTGCCTGCCGAGAAGACTTTGGCCGAGCTCTCCGGTGGCTGGCGCCGCCGGGTGCTGCTGGCCCAGGCACTGGTGTCTGAGCCCGACTTGCTGCTGCTCGACGAGCCGACCAACCACCTGGACATCGGCGCCATCGCCTGGCTGGAAGAGGCCCTGAGCGGCTTCAACGGCGCGGTGCTGTTCATCACCCACGACCGTTCCTTCCTGCAGAACCTGGCCACGCGCATCCTCGAACTGGACCGCGGCGGGCTGATCGACTGGAACGGCGACTATGCCAGCTTCCTGGTGCACAAGGAGGCCGCGCTGGCCGCCGAGGAAACCGCCAACGCGCTGTTCGACAAGCGCCTGGCCCAGGAAGAGGTGTGGATCCGCCAGGGCATCAAGGCCCGTCGTACCCGCAACGAAGGCCGGGTGCGCGCGCTCAAGGCGCTGCGCGTCGAGCGCAGCGAACGGCGCGACCGCCAGGGCAAGGCCAACATCCAGATCGAAGCGGCGGAAAAATCCGGCAAGCAGGTGATGGTGCTGGAGAACGTCAGCTTCTCGCACCCGGGCGGCCCGATGCTGGTCAAGGACTTCTCCATGGTCCTGCAGCGTGAAGACCGCATTGGCCTGCTGGGCGCCAACGGCACCGGCAAGACCACCCTGCTCAAGCTGATGCTCGGCGACCTGGAGCCCACCTCGGGCAAGGTCGAGCGCGGCACCAAGCTGGAAGTCGCCTATTTCGACCAGATGCGCCACCAGCTCGAGCTGGAAAAGACCGTGATCGACAACCTGGCCGAGGGCCGCGACTTCATCGACATCGATGGCCAAAGCCGCCATGTGCTGAGCTACCTGGGTGATTTCCTGTTCAGCCCGCAACGTGCCCGCACGCCGGTCAAGGCGTTGTCTGGTGGTGAGCGTGCGCGTCTGCTGCTGGCCAAGCTGTTCAGCAAGCCGGCCAACCTGCTGGTGCTCGACGAACCGACCAACGACCTCGACGTGGAAACCCTCGAGCTGCTCGAAGAAGTGCTGTGCAACTACAAGGGCACGGTACTGATGGTCAGCCACGACCGGGCATTCCTCGACAACGTGGTCACCAGCACCCTGGTGTTCGAAGGCCAGGGCAAGGTGCGCGAGTACGTTGGCGGCTACGAAGACTGGATCCGCCAGGGTGGTTCGCCGAAGCTGCTGGGCGTCACCGAGAGCAAGGGCGGCAAGTCTGAGCTCAACAGTGCGGTGGTCGAGAAGGTAGCGGAGCAAGCGGCGCCTGCGCCGGCAGCACCTGCGGCCGATGCGGCGAAGAAGAAGCTCAGCTACAAGCTGCAGCGCGAGCTGGAGATGTTGCCAGGGCAGATCGATGCGCTGGAGCAGCGCATGGCGGTGGCACAGGAAGAGGTCAATGCTGCGGGCTTCTATCAGCGCCCGATCGCCGAGACTACGGCGGTGCTGGCGCAGATCGAGAAGTTGCAGGGCGAGCTGGATGTACTGGTAGAGCGTTGGGCTGAGCTGGAAGGCTGAGTTCGGCCTTCGGGCCTCATCGCCGGCAAGCCGGCTCCCACACAGTTCTCAATATCTGAGCTAACCCTGTGGGAGCCGGCTTGCCGGCGATGAGGCCGGTACTGGCTACATCATTCCTTCTTCTGCAACCGCACCGCCAGCACATCGCACGGCGCACCATGCAGCACGTCATTGGCAGTGGACCCGAGCAGCAACGCCAGGCCATGCCGGCCATGGCTGCCCACCACGATCAGGTCGCACTGCTGGTCCTTGGCCAGCTGGTGGATTTCCTGGCGCGGCTGGCCGTAGGTGAGGTGCGAATCACCGCGTTTGATGTCCGGATACTTGTTGAACAACCGGTCCATGCGCTCCTTGGCCTGGTCGAACTGCTGCTGTTGCAGTTGCGACAGGTCCATCGGCACATCACCACCAAAGGCCATGGCCATGGGTTCGACGATATGCACCAGCGAAACCTTGGCTCCGGTAGGTTCGGCGAGCTTCATGGCACGTTTGATCACCGGGTCGCACTCTTCGGTGAGGTCGACGGCGACCAGAAGATGTTCGTAGGACATGAGCTGTACTCCTGACAATCGCGATAGTAGAAGTATGGTCGCTTTCGGGCAGGTCATCCGTGAAACCGAGTAACCCGCTCATTTGCAACGCTTTATGGAATCTACAGATATGACGGTATGGCTGGTGGTGTCAATCCTTGCGCTGATTCTCAGCCCGCTTTCGTGGCTGCGCCTGTCGCGCAAGCAGGGCGAGCAGATGACCCTGCGCCTGGAGGCGCGGCGCATGGGCCTGGCCATGCAGCTGGCGCCGCAGAAGTGGCCGCACTGGCTGGAAAACGAGCCACCGAGCCCATGCCCGCAATACCACCGCGCGCGGCGCCGAGGCCATGAGGACAGCTGGTGTTACTGGCAGGTCAGCCCTGGCGTGTGGTGGAACCAGTGGCGTGAAGTGTGCGAGGAGCCGCGCCTGAGCGAGGTGTTCGCGCGCTTGCCGGCAACCGTCTACAAGGTTGAGGCCGACAAGCGCATGCTCGCCCTGTACTGGAGCGAGCGCGGTGACAAATCTGTATTGCAGGATATTGCCCACGCGTTCGAAACCCTCGCCTGATAGCGTCATAGCGCTCGCGCTGCAACGACAAAGCGGCAACCTGGC
>NZ_DJTF01000061.1:0-491 GCF_002438125.1 Pseudomonas sp. UBA6315 | reverse complement strand
CCAGGTTGCCGCTTTGTCGTTTCTGCAGTGCAGAAAAGGCCAGGCAGGCCGGGAATTTCATGGAGCGAGTAGCAGTGTAGCCAGCTTTGAACCTGCGCATGAGAAAAATGCAGCATTGTGCGTGCTTTGTGGTCGATTGCTGACATGAATGATCTGCGATCACTGTCATCACGTTTTGCACAGGGACTATGGAAAATGACCGCAAAGTCGCGTTTTCACCCTGCTTGCGAGCATTTGACAACGCGGATCTTTTCGGAGAATGTGTGCATACCCAAATCAAACGGGCGTATGAATTGAGCGTTTGTATGTCACACCGCTCGTACAGAATCCCGACTAGCGCGCTGACGGGTGTGCCTGGTGCGAGGGCAGCGATAGGCTGCTTTCCCACCAGCGATCGGCGTGGACAGGTCAGCTTCCCTATCGGGGGGATCAGTTGATGATTTACGAAGGTAAAGCCATCACGGGTAAGGCTCTTGAAAGCGGCATCGTCG
>NZ_DJTF01000141.1:841-21752 GCF_002438125.1 Pseudomonas sp. UBA6315 | reverse complement strand
ACTGGGTCAGCACCATGTGGGAGGGCTCGCTGACCTTCGAGACACCGATGCTATTCGCCATCGCCTTCGTCATCCTGTTCACCATCGGCGGCTTCTCCGGGCTGATGCTGGCCATCGCCCCGGCCGACTTCCAGTACCACGACACCTACTTCGTGGTGGCGCACTTCCACTACGTGCTGGTGCCGGGTGCGATTTTCGGCATCTTCGCCTCGGCCTACTTCTGGCTGCCGAAATGGACCGGCCACATGTACGACGAAACCCTCGGCAAGCTGCACTTCTGGCTGTCGTTCATCGGCATGAACATGGCCTTCTTCCCCATGCATTTCGTTGGCCTTGCCGGCATGCCGCGGCGCATCCCCGACTACAACCTGCAGTTCGCCGACTTCAACATGGTGTCGTCGATCGGCGCGTTCATCTTCGGCGCCACCCAGGTCTTCTTCCTGTTCATCGTCATCAAGTGCATCCGCGGTGGCGCGCCGGCCCCGGCCAAGCCCTGGGATGGCGCCGAGGGCCTGGAGTGGTCGATCCCTTCGCCTGCGCCCTACCACACCTTCCAGACACCGCCGGAAGTGAAATAGGTAACCGCCCATGAACGGCCAACCGCTCAAACGCCTGGTGCTGCGCCTGCTGATGCTGACCGTGGTGATGTTCGCCTTCGGCTTCGCCCTGGTGCCGATCTACAACGTGATGTGCAAGGCCTTCGGCATCAACGGCAAGACCGGCGGGCAGTACGAGGGCAGCCAGGTCAGCGACACCACGCGTTCGGTGCGGGTGCAGTTCATGTCCACCAACGCCAGCGACATGGTCTGGGACTTCTACTCCACCGCCGACCAGCTGGAGGTCAACCCGGGCGCGGTCAACCAGATGATCTTCGTTGCCCACAACCCGACCAACCGGCCCATGAGCGCCCAGGCGATCCCCAGCATCACCCCGGCCGAGGCGGCGGCGTATTTCCACAAGACCGAGTGCTTCTGCTTTACCCAGCAGGTGCTGCAGCCGGGTGAGCGCATCGAAATGCCGGTGCGCTTCATCGTCGACCGCGACCTGCCGGCCAGCGTGAAGCACCTGACCCTGGCCTACACCTTGTTCGACATCACCGCTCGCCACCCGCCGGTCGCCCACAACGCGGCCCAGGGCGTCCAAAGCGCCCGTTAAGGGAAGGAGAACAGCAATGGCAAGTCATGAGCACTACTATGTTCCGGCGCAGAGCAAGTGGCCGATCATCGCCACCATCGGCATGTTCATCACGGTGTTCGGCCTGGGCACCTGGTTCAATGACCTCAAGGCCGGCCACCCCGACTCCCACGGGCCGCTGATCTTCTTCGTCGGCGCGCTGTTCCTGGCCTACATGCTGTTCGGCTGGTTCGGCTCGGTGGTCAGGGAAAGCCGCGCGGGGCTCTACAGCCCGCAGCTGGACCGCTCGTTCCGCTGGGGCATGAGCTGGTTCATCTTCTCCGAGGTGATGTTCTTCATGGCCTTTTTCGGCGCGCTGTTCTACGTGCGCGTGCTGGCCGGGCCCTGGCTCGGCGGCGAGGGGGCCAAGGGCGTTGCGCACATGCTCTGGCCCAGCTTCGAATTCACCTGGCCGCTGCTGCACACCCCGGACCCCAAGCTGTTCCCGCCGCCCAAGGAAGTCATCAACCCCTGGCACCTGCCGCTGATCAACACCATCTTGCTGGTCAGCTCGAGCGTGACCATCACCATCGCCCACCACGCCCTGCGGCGTGACCATCGTGGGGCGCTGAAGCTGTGGATGGCGCTGACCATCCTGCTGGGCATCAGCTTCATCACCTTGCAGGCCTACGAATACCACGAGGCCTACACAAAGCTGGGGCTGACCCTGGGTTCGGGGATCTACGGCGCGACGTTCTTCATGCTCACGGGCTTCCACGGTGCCCACGTGACCTTGGGCACGATCATCCTGATCGTCATGTTCGTGCGCATCCTGCGCGGGCATTTCAACCCGGAGAAACACTTCGGCTTCGAAGCCGCCAGCTGGTACTGGCACTTCGTCGACGTGGTGTGGGTGGGGTTGTTCATCTTTGTGTATGTGCTTTAGGCCCCTATCGCCGGCAAGCCGGCTCCTACACCTGTGGGAGCCGGCTTGCCGGCGATAGGTTCGCAACAGATTCAGAAGGGTGCATGGGATACCAGCTGGCCACTGATGAAGCCATACGCCACCAGGCCAATGGTCAGGCTGGCCAGGGTGACACGCACGGTCAGGGCCTTGAGCAGGCGGGTGGAGTTTTCATCGTCCTTGACCAGAAACACCAAGCCACTGAACAGGCTGGCAACCGTGGCCAACAGCATCAGGACAATCGCGGCCTTGAGCATGGCGTCAACTCCGGGGGGATGCAGTGATGACTACAAGTATAGCGATTGACCTGGCGAGCCTGCGATGAGGCCCTTTCGCCCAGGCTGGATACCGACCCTGGTGGTGCTCGCGCTGCTGCCGGGGCTGATTGCGCTGGGCTGCTGGCAACTCGGCCGCGCCGATGAAAAGCGCGCGCTGCTCGACACCTACGCCCAGCGCAGTGCCGACGCGCCGCTGGCCACCGCCATGCTGCAGCAGAACGACGACACGGCCTTCCGCCGGGTCCATCTGTACGGGCGTTTCGATGCCGAGCACAGCCTGCTGCTGGACAACCGCATGCGCGATGGCCAGGCCGGCGTCGAGCTGCTGCAACCCTTCCACGATCAGCCCAGCGGCCTGTGGCTGCTGGTCAATCGCGGCTGGCTGGCATGGCCCGACCGCCGCGTGCCGGTGCATTTCGACACCCCGGCCCAGGCGCTGGCCCTGGATGCCTCGGTGTACGTGGAGCCCGGCCATACCTTCCAGCTGCGCCCGGACCCGGAGGGCGGCCAGTGGCCGCACCTGCTGACGGCCATCCACCCTGAGCAGCTGTGGCAGCAGCTGGACCGCGAAGGTTTTGCCCATGAACTGCGCCTTGAGCCTGGCCCGGCCAGCTACCGCCTGGACTGGCCGGTGGTTGCCCTGGGCCCGGAAAAGCACCTGGGCTATGCCGTGCAGTGGTTTGCCCTGGCCACGGCGCTGGTGCTGCTCTACCTCTACTTCGGCTGGCACAACAGGAAAAAGGAGAACAACCATGGCCGCCGCCACCACTCCACTGGACCCGCCTGAACGTCGCAAACCCACAGCCCGCGGGCGTTTGCAGCTGATTTTGATTCTCCTGGTGGTGCTTGGCCCGATGATCCTGGCCACCAGCATGTACAAGCTCAAATTCTGGGTGCCGGACGGGCGCAGCTACCACGGCGCGATGATCGGCAACGGCCAGAGCCGGGCCGACATCGGCATCGCCGGCGAGGATGCGCGCTGGCAATTGCTGGTCAGCGCACCTGCCGGGTGCGCCGCGGACTGCCAGCAACTGGTGTACCTGGCCCGGCAGATCCAGGTCGGCCTGGGCCGCGATGCCAGCCGGGCCAGTCATGCCCTGGCCGCTGCCCAGCCATTGAGCGCGGACTACCAGGCGCTGCTGGGGCGTGAATACCCGCAGCTGCAGCGTTACCCGCTGGACGCCCAGCGTTATGCACAGAAAGTCGCCGAGCCCGGCCCGCAGCTGTGGATCGTCGACCCCCACGGCAACCTGGTGCTGCGCTATGACGCCAAGGTCAACGGCAAGCATGTGCTGGACGACCTGCGCCACCTGCTCAAGCTGTCCAACATCGGCTAGGAGCCTGCCATGGCCAGACCTGGATTTCGCCTTGCTGTGTTCGCCACCCTGCTGGCCTTGCTGGTCGTCATGCTCGGGGCCTACACCCGCCTGACCCACGCCGGCCTCGGCTGCCCGGACTGGCCAGGTTGCTACGGCTTCATCAGCGTGCCCAAGACCGACGCCCAGCTGGCCCACGCCGAGCTGAACTTCCCCGAGCACCCGGTGGAAGCCGCCAAGGGCTGGGCCGAGATGGTGCACCGCTATTTCGCCGGCACGCTGGCCGTGGTGATCGCCCTGCTGGCCTTCCAGGCGCTGCGCCGGCATGCCCGGGAGGGGCAACCCTATCGCCTGCCGGTGCTGTTGCTGGGGGTGGTACTGGCCCAGGCGGCCTTCGGCATGTGGACAGTGACGCTGAAGCTGTGGCCGCAGGTGGTCACCGCGCACCTGCTTGGCGGCTTCACCACCCTGAGCTTGCTGTTCCTGTTGTCCCTGCGTCTATCCCGGGCCTTTGCGCCCTTGCCGAAACTGCCCCTGAGCCTGCGCCGCATCGCTGCCCTGGCCCTGTTGGTGGTGATCGGCCAGATCGCCCTGGGCGGCTGGGTCAGCGCCAACTACGCAGCGGTCGCCTGTATCGACCTGCCCACCTGCCATGGCCAGTGGTGGCCGGCGGCAGACTTCAGCAACGGCTTCCACCTGACCCAGCACGTGGGCCCCAACTACCTGGGCGGGCAACTGGACAGCGATGCACGCACCGCCATCCATATCAGCCACCGCCTGGGCGCGCTGATGGTCACCGCGGTGCTGCTGATGCTCAGCTGGAAGCTGTACCGCTGCGGCCTGCCGGGCCTGTCGCGGCTGGTGCTGGGCGCCTTGGCGCTGCAGATCGGGCTGGGCATCAGCAACGTGCTGCTGCACCTGCCGCTGGCGGTGGCCGTGGCGCACAACGCCGGCGGCGCGTTGCTGCTGCTGAGCATGGTGCTGGTCAACTACCGCATCCGCGTGGTCGACAAGGTGCGCGTCGGCGTCGGCCAGGGTTGGCGCCTGCGGCCGGTTGCTGGCGTGGCCGTCTCCCAACACATGAGGAATGGCTCGTGGCGACGCTTCTGAGTGCCCGGCGTGCCGGCTGGCGCGACTACCTGGAACTGACCAAGCCCAAGGTCGTGGTGCTGATGCTGATCACCTCGCTGGTGGGCATGCTGCTCGCCACCCACGCGGGGGTGAGCTGGAACGTGCTGCTGTTCGGCAACCTGGGCATCGGCCTGTGCGCGGGCGGCGCGGCGGTGGTCAACCATGTGGTGGACCGGCGTATCGACGCGCTGATGGCGCGCACCCACAAACGCCCGCTGGCCGAGGGCCGGGTGGAGCCGCTGCCGGCGCTGCTGTTCGCCCTGGCCCTGGCGCTGCTGGGCATGACCCTGCTGCTGGTGTTCACCAATGCCCTCACCGCCTGGCTCACCCTGGCCTCGCTGCTCGGCTATGCGGTGCTCTACACCGGCTTTCTCAAGCGCGCCACGCCGCAGAACATCGTCATCGGCGGCCTGGCCGGGGCCGCCCCGCCGCTGCTCGGCTGGGTGGCGGTGAGCGGCCACATCAGCGCCGAGCCGTTGCTGCTGGTGCTGATCATCTTCGCCTGGACGCCCCCGCACTTCTGGGCCCTGGCCATCCACCGCAAGGCGGAGTACGCCAAGGCCGATATCCCGATGCTGCCGGTGACCCACGGCGAGCGCTACACCAAGCTGCATATCCTGCTCTACAGCCTGATTCTGCTGGCCGTGACGCTGCTGCCCTATGCCATCCACATGAGCGGCCCGCTGTACCTGGCCTGCGCCCTCGCCCTGGGCCTGCGCTTCCTGCAATGGGCCTGGGTGTTGTACCGTGGCAGCCGGCCGCACGCGGCGATCGGCACCTTCAAGTACTCTATCGGCTACCTGTTCGCGCTGTTCATCGCGTTGCTCGTTGACCACTACTTGTTGCTGAGCTTATGACCCGAACCCAGAAAACCGTCTTCATCCTCGTTGCCGTGGTCGCCTTGATCATGGGCCTGACCGTCAACAAGGTGCTCAATGGCCGCAACCAGCCCAACCCTGCCGAGCTGATCGACGCCGGCATCATCCTGCTGCCGCAAAGCCGCACGGTGGCGGATGTGACCATGACCAACCAGGACGGCCAGCCGGTGAAGCTGGACGACCTCAAGGGCAAATGGTCGCTGCTGTTCTTCGGCTACACCTACTGCCCGGACATCTGCCCCACCACCCTGGCGCAGCTGCGCCAAGTGAAGAGCGAGCTGCCCAAGGAAGCCGTGGACCGGTTGCAGGTGGTGCTGGTGAGCGTGGACCCGAACCGCGATACGCCCAACCAGCTCAAGCAGTACCTGGGCTACTTCGACAAGGATTTCGTGGGGGTGGCGGGGTCGATCGAGGATACCCAGAAGCTCGCCAATGCCTTGAGCATTCCGTTCATTCCGGCCGATACCAGCAAGCCTGGGTATACCGTGGATCACAGCGGCAACCTGGCCGTCGTGGGGCCGGATGGGCGCCAGCGCGGCTTCATTCGTGCGCCGTTCAACAACCAGAAGCTGGTGGCGCAGTTGCCGGGGCTGGTCAAGCGCGATTGATGCAAGCCGCAAAAAGCGTCGCCGGCAAGCCGGCTCCCATACGTGCCTGTGGGAGCCGGCTTGCCGGCGATGGGCGCAACGAAATGCTAAGCCTTAGAACGCCGGTACCACAGCGCCCTTGTACTTCTCGGTGATGAACTGCTTCACCTCAGGCGAGTGCAGCGCTGCTGCCAGTTTCTTCATGTCTTCGGAGTCCTTGTTGTCCGGGCGGGCAACCAGGATGTTGACGTAAGGCGAGTCGCTGCCTTCGATGGCCAGCGCGTCCTGCTCCGGGTTCAGCTTGGCTTCCAGCGCGTAGTTGGTGTTGATCAGGGCGATATCGACCTGGGTCAGCACGCGCGGGATGGTGGCTGCTTCCAGCTCGCGGAACTTCACGTTCTTCGGGTTCTGGGCAACGTCCTTCACGGTCGACAGGATGTTGCTGTTGTCCTTGAGCTTGATCACCCCGGCCTTGTCCAGCAGCAGCAGGGCGCGGCCGCCGTTGGTGGCGTCGTTGGGGATGACCACGGTGGCGCCGGACGGCAGCTCGTCGAGCTTCTTGATCTTGGACGAGTACACGCCCAGCGGCTCGATGTGCACGCCGGTCACGCTGACCAGGTGGGTGCCCTTGGCCTTGTTGAACTCATCCAGGTACGGCTGGTGCTGGAAGAAGTTGGCGTCCAGGCGCTTTTCGGCCACTTGCACGTTCGGCTGGATGTAGTCGGTGAATTCCTTCACCTTCAGGTTCACACCCTCTTTTTCCAGCTGGGGTTTGACGAAGTTGAGGATCTCGGCGTGCGGCACCGGGGTGGCGGCGACGGTCAGGTCACCGGCATGGACCGAGAAGGCCGCGACAGCGGCAGCAACAGCAAGCAGCTTCTTCATGAATCACTCCTTGTGAGGGCCGCGACGGCCCCCGAACGGGTCGGCCGGGCCGACCCCATTGGGGTTACTTACGGGAAAAATGCACCACCAGTTTGTCGCCCACGCTCTGCAGGACTTGAACCAGCACCAGCAACAGCACCACGGTGACCACCATGACGTCGGTCTGGAAGCGCTGGTAGCCGAAGCGGATGGCCAGGTCGCCCAGGCCGCCGGCGCCGACCACGCCGGCCATGGCGGTGTACGACACCAGGGTGATGGCGGTGACGGTGATGGCGGCGAAGATGCCCGGGCGGGCCTCTGGCAGCAGTGCGTTGGTGATGATCTGGCGGGTGGTGGCGCCCATCGACTGGGTGGCCTCGATGATGCCGCGGTCCACTTCACGCAGGGCGGTTTCCACCAGGCGCGCGAAGAACGGCGTGGCGCCCACCACCAGCGGCGGGATGGCACCGGCCACGCCCAGCGAGGTGCCGGTGATCAGCACGGTGATCGGGATCATCACGATCAACAGGATGATGAACGGCAGCGAGCGCAGAATGTTGACCACCAGCGACAGCAGCGCGTACACGCCCTTTTGCTCGAACATCTGGCGCGGCCCGCAGAGGAACAGCAGCACGCCCAGCGGCAGGCCCAGCAGCACGGTGAAGAACAGCGAGCCGAACAGCATGATCATGGTGTCGATGGTCGCCAGCCAGATTTCGGCCCAGTCGACGTTGGCAAAGAAATTCAGGGCGTCCATCAACGCAGTACCTCCATATGTACGTCAGCTGCCTTGAAGCGGTCGAACGCCGCTTCCATGTCGCCGCCAGTCACGGCCAGGGTCAGCTGCCCATAGGGCACATCCTTGATGCGGTCGATACGCCCGGCGAGGATGCTGTAGTCCACGCCGGTTTCGCGGGCCACGGTGCCCAGCAGCGGCGCGTAGGTGGCGTCGCCCTGGAAGGTCAGGCGGATGATGCGCCCTGGCACGTGGGCGAAGTCGTCACGCTGCTCGCCTTCGTCGACCTGTTCGTCTTCCTGGACGAAACGCTTGGTGGTCGGGTGCTGCGGGTGCAGGAACACCTCGGCCACCGAGCCTTGCTCGACGATCTGCCCGGCATCCATCACCGCCACGCGGTCGCAGACCCGGCGGATCACGTCCATCTCGTGGGTGATCAGCACGATGGTCAGCTTCAGCTCGCGGTTGATCTCGGCCAGCAATTGCAGCACCGAGGCCGTGGTCTGTGGGTCGAGGGCGCTGGTGGCCTCGTCGCACAGCAGGATCTTGGGGTTGGTGGACAGGGCGCGGGCGATGCCGACGCGCTGCTTCTGGCCGCCAGACAACTGCGCCGGGTACTTCTTGGCGTGGTCCTGCAGGCCGACACGCGCCAGCAGCTCGCTGACACGCTTGTCGATTGCGCTGCGCGACAGCTCGCCGGCGAGGGTCAGTGGCAGGGCCACGTTGTCGGCCACGGTCTTGGACGCCAGCAGGTTGAAGTGCTGGAAGATCATGCCCACCTGCTGGCGGAAGCCGCGCAGCTGGTTGGCGTTGAACGCGGTGACGTCTTCGCCGTCGACGATGATCTTGCCGCCGGAAGGCTCTTCCAGGCGGTTGATCAGGCGCAGCAGGGTGCTCTTGCCGGCGCCGGAATGGCCGATCAGGCCGAACACCTGGCCGTCTTCGATGGCCAGGCTGGTCGGGTTCAGGGCGGGGATTTCCCTACCGGCGACGCGGTAGGTCTTGTGTACATGTTGGAACTCGATCACGTAGCGAACCTTGTGGGGCGCATGGAATTTGGGGTCAGCGGTTAGCTGGGGTGGCGCATTTTAGCCTTTTCCCATAGTTGTTCTTAGCATTTATTTCGTAACGGACCAATCCATCGGGCATAACACGACAACTGGTAATCCCGATTGAACGCTCGGCAAAGCCCTCCAGTCACTACTTGAACAAGCCCGACCAAGGGCACGCCTGATGACTGACGAGGAGAGCCGACCATGCCCAGCAAGAAAACGGACGCGCCCAAGCACAGCGAGGCCGCCGGCACCCAGACCCCCGACCGGGCCAATACCAACGCCAAGCTGCAGAGCCTGGAGGCATTTCGCAGCGATGCCACCGGCCAGGCGCTGCGCACCAACCAGGGGGTGAAGGTCGCCGACAACCAGAACAGCCTGAAGGCCGGAGCGCGCGGGCCATCGCTGCTCGAAGACTTCATCATGCGCGAGAAGATTACCCACTTCGACCACGAGCGCATCCCCGAACGCATTGTCCACGCCCGCGGCACCGGGGCCCATGGCTACTTCCAGAGCTACGGCAACCATGCCGAGCTGACCAAGGCCGGTTTCCTGCAGGACCCGGAGAAAATCACCCCGGTGTTCGTGCGCTTTTCCACCGTGCAGGGGCCGCGCGGCTCGGGTGACACGGTGCGCGATGTGCGCGGTTTTGCCGTGAAGTTCTACACCGATGAGGGCAATTTCGACCTGGTGGGCAACAACATGCCGGTGTTCTTCATCCAGGATGCGATCAAGTTCCCCGACTTCGTGCATGCGGTCAAACCCGAGCCGCACAACGAGATGCCCACCGGCGGCTCGGCCCACGACACCTTCTGGGACTTCGTCTCGCTGGTGCCGGAATCGGCGCACATGGTCATCTGGGCCATGTCCGACCGCGCCATCCCGCGCAGCCTGCGGATGATGGAGGGCTTTGGCGTGCACACCTTCCGCCTGATCAACGCCCAAGGCGTGGCCAGCTTCGTCAAGTTCCACTGGAAGCCGCGCCAGGGCGTGCATTCGGTGCTCTGGGACGAAGCCCAGAAGCTGGCCGGCAAGGACACCGACTACCACCGCCGCGACCTGTGGGACGCGATCGAGACCGGCGACTACCCGGAATGGGAGCTGGGCGTGCAGATCGTGCCGGAGGCCGACGAGCACAAGTTCGACTTCGACCTGCTCGACCCCACCAAGCTCATCCCCGAAGAGCTGGTGCCGGTGACGCCGCTGGGCAAGATGGTGCTCAACCGCAACCCGGACAACTTCTTCGCCGAAACCGAGCAGGTGGCCTTCTGCCCCGGGCATATCGTGCCGGGCATCGATTTCAGCAACGACCCGCTGCTGCAGGGCCGGCTGTTCTCCTACACCGATACCCAGATCAGCCGCCTGGGCGGGCCGAACTTCCATGAAATCCCGATCAACCGGCCGGTGGCGCCCAACCACAGCAGCCAGCGCGATGCCATGCACCGCATGACCATCGACAAGGGCCGCGCGTCATACGAGCCCAATTCGATCGATGGCGGCTGGCCGAAAGAAACCCCACCCGCGGCGCAGGATGGCGGCTTCGAGAGCTACCAGGAGCGCATCGAGGCGCACAAGATTCGCCAGCGCAGCGAGTCGTTCGGCGACCACTTCTCCCAGGCGCGGCTGTTCTTCCAGAGCATGAGCCCGACCGAGCAGCAGCACATCATCAAGGCCTACAGCTTCGAGCTGGGCAAGGTGGAGCGCGAAGCAATCCGGGCTCGGCAGGTGAACGAGATCCTGGCCAACATCGACCTGAAGCTGGCGGCGGCGGTGGCGGCCAACCTGGGGCTACCGGCGCCCAAGCAGGGCACGGTCCAGGTAAAAGGCAGCAAACCCTCGCAGTCCAAGGCTTTGAGCCAGATGAACCACCCCGGCGACGTGGGCATCAAGGGGCGCAAGATTGCCGTGCTGGTGGCCGATGGCGTCGATGCAGCCAGTGTCGACAGGCTGGTCAAGGCGCTCGAGGCCCAGAGCGCGCGGCCGATGCTGCTGGGGCCTACTTCGGCGCCTGTGAAGATGGCCGATGGCAAGCCGCTGAAAGTGGATGCCTCGATCGAAGGGATGCCTTCGGTGATGTTCGACGGGATCGTCGTCGCGGGCGGCAAGGCCTCGATCGATGCGTTGAGCGCCAGCGGCGTGGCCAAGCATTTCCTGCTCGAGGGCTACAAGCACCTGAAGGCGATCATGCTGGCCAAGGATGCCAAGGCATTGCTCGGCAGCCTGGGGCTCAAGGAAGACAAGGGGTTGCTGCTGGGGGATGAGCAGAAGACCGTGGATGCCTTCGTCAAAGCAGTGGAAGGGCATCGGGTGTGGGAGCGGGAGGCGGCTGCAGAGGGTGTGCCTGCCTGATCGGCGGCGCCTTCATCGCCGGCAAGCCGGCTCCCACCGGGCTAACCACAGGTCTAGAGGGCCTGTGGAGCTCTCTGTGGGAGCCGGCTTGCCGGCGATGAGGCCCTGAAACTTCACCGCTGATGCGGGACCAATACCACCTGAGCCGGCATCTTGCGCTGAATCTCATGCTTCTGCTTGAGCTTGAAGCCACTGTCGATCTTGTGCACCCGCTTCTCCAGCAGGTTCTTCAGCCACGGCGCGTCCTCGGTGCGCGGCACCTGGAACACCACCTCGCACTGGTAATTCACCACATCCTTGGCAATTTCATCGAGCTGGCGGCGCATGGCGGCGATGTCGGTGGTCTTCAGCGCGATCACCGTGCTCGGCGCCGTCGGGTCGATCACCCGTGCCTGGGGCTTGGCCTCGGCAGCCTTCAAGGCCGCCTCGGCTTTCTCCAGCTCGGCCTTGCGGGCCTGGCCAACGGCGTCGCCACCGGTGACTGCCGGGGCCTGCGGCATCAGCGCACGGGCACGCGCCAGCGCGGTTGCGGCGGCGTTGACATCACCCTTTTGCAGCACGATCTGGCTGCGCTTGAGGTAGGCCTCGGCCAACTGGCGCTGGTATTGCTCCAGGCGCGCGTCATTCGGCGACTGGGCCTGCAAGGCAGCCAGCTGGTCTTCGGCGGTGGCCAGCTCATTGCTGGCGATATTCTGCTGCAGCTGCTGCCAGGCATCGGCTTGGGCAGGTGCACTGGCCTGCTCCACCGGCGCACTGGAACACGCGGCCAGGAACAGGGAAAACGCGGCAACAAGCAGATAACGGGATGCGAACGGCTTCATTCCTGCGACTCTCTATTTGCGCAAAAAGCGAGCAAGTCTACACCCAGGTGCGCACGCTCGAAAACAGGTCTTACAGACCCTTTACCCGCGAAAAGGTTGCAGGGCACGCCGATGCGCACCCCGCTTTTCAGCGTTTTGGCAGGGCCAGGCTCAGCAAGAATAGCACTGCCGCGCAGACCACGATCGACGGGCCGGCCGGGGTGTCCTTGAACCAGGACATGGCCAGGCCCCCGCAAACCGCGCTCACGCCCAGCAGGCTGGCACCCAGTGCCATCTGCTCGGGCGAGCGGGCGTGACGCTGCGCCGCAGCGGCCGGGATGATCAGCAGCGAGGTGATCAGCAGCACGCCGACGATCTTCATGGCCACGGCGATCACCACGGCAATCAGTAGCATCAATGCCATGCGCAGGGCGGCCACTGGCAGGCCTTCGACCATGGCCAGCTCTTCGTGCACGGTGATTGCCAGCAGCGGCCGCCACAGCGCGGCCAGCAACAGCAGCACCAGGGCGCTGCCGCCGAGGATCCAGCCCAGGTCGCCAGGGCTGATCGCCAGCAGGTCGCCGAACAGGTAGGCCATCAGGTCGATGCGCACGTCCTTCATGAAGCTCAGCACCACCAGGCCCAGCGACAGGGTGCTGGGCGCGAGGATGCCGAGCAGCGTGTCCGAGGCCAGTGGCTGGCGCTGCTGCAAGGTCACCAGGAGGATGGCCAGCAACAGGCAGCCGACGGTGACCGCCAGCGCCGGGCTGACATCCAGCACGAAGCCCAGGGCCACGCCCAGCAGCGCGGCGTGGGACAGGGTGTCGCCAAAATAGGCCATGCGCCGCCACACCACGAAGGAGCCCAGCGGGCCCGCCACCAGCGCCAGGGAAAGGCCTGCAAGCAAGGCGTAGAGAAGAAAATCAGCCATGCTTGCAGTGCTCTCCGTGAACATGGGCGCCAGGGGCGACGACCGAGCCGTGCAGGTCGTGGCTGTGGTCGTGATGGTGGTGATAGATGGCCAGGCTCGGGGCGTTCTGGCCGAACAGCTCGACGAAGGCCGGGTCGTTGCTGACCTGCTCGGGGTGGCCCGAGCAGCACACATGGCGGTTGAGGCACACCACCTGGTCGGTGGCGCTCATCACCAGGTGCAGGTCGTGCGAGACCATCAGCACGCCGCAGCCGTGGCGGTCGCGCAGGCGGGTGATGAGGTTGTACAGCTCGGTCTGGCCGACCACGTCGACGCCCTGCACGGGCTCGTCCAGCACCAGCAACTGCGGTTCGCGCAGCAGCGCCCGGGCCAGCAGCACACGCTGCATCTCGCCGCCGGAAATGGTCTGGATCGGGTTGTCGATCACCTGCTCGGCCCCCACTTCCTGCAGCGCCGACAAGGCTGCCGCGCGGTCTACGCCGGGCACCAGGCGCAGAAAGCGCAGCACCGAGAGCGGCAGGGTCGGGTCTACCTGAATCTTCTGCGGCATGTAGCCGATGCGCAGCTTCGGCTTGCGCCACACGCTGCCGCGGTGCGGTTTGAGCAGCCCGAGCACGGCACGCACCAGGGTGGTCTTGCCGGCGCCGTTGGGGCCGATCAGGGTCACGATCTGGCCGGGTGCGACTGCCAGGTCGATGCTGTCGAGCACCGCCTCGCCGCCAAAGGTGACGCCGACCTGCTCGAGGCGGATCAGGGCGTCGCTCATGCCGCGCTCCGGCAGTTGCCGCACAGGCCGACGATTTCCACCGTCTGGGTCTCGACCGTGAAGCCCACGCCCTTGGCGCTGGCGACGATGGCATCGCTGATGCTGTCCTGCTCCAGCTCGATGGCCACGTGGCACACGCGGCAGATCAGGAACTGGCCATGGTGGGCGTGCTCCGGGTGGCTGCAGCCGATGAAGGCGTTGAGCGAGGCGATGCGGTGCACCAGGCCGTTTTCCAGGAGGAAGTCGAGGGCGCGGTACACCGTAGGCGGCGCGGCGCGGCGGCCATCCTGCTCGCTGAGCACGGCGAGAATGTCGTAGGCGCCCAGCGGCTTGTGGCTCTGCCACACCAGTTCCAGCACGCGGCGGCGCAGCGCGGTCAGGCGCAGGCCCTGGCGGGCGCACAAGGCGTCGGCTTCGGCCAGGGCGCTGTGCACGCAATGGGAGTGATCGTGGGGACGGTGAGCCAGCGGCGTGATGGACATGGGCAGCGACGGTTCTGGATGGAGACGTTATTATGTTACCTGTTTCTGACGAGTCGAGTATTCATCGTGTCCCGATTCCTTGTGCTTTTTGTCGCATTCATCGCCTGCTCGGCCCAGGCCGACGTGCGCGTGCTGACCAGTATCAAACCGTTGCAGCAGATCGCCGCCGCGGTGCAGGACGGTGTCGGCAGCCCTGACGTGCTGCTGCCGCCGGGCGCCTCGCCGCACCACTATGCGCTGCGCCCCTCCGATGTGCGCAAGGTGGGCGATGCCGACCTGCTGTACTGGATCGGCCCCGACATGGAGAACTTCCTGCCGCGGGTGCTGGGCAGCCGCAGCAAGCCAACGGTCGCCGTGCAGGCGTTGCCTGGCCTGCAGCTGCGCCATTTCGGCGAGGACAGCCATTCCCACGAGGCGGACGAGCATGACCACGACCACCGCCCGGGCAGCCTGGATGCGCACCTGTGGCTGTCGTCGCTCAACGCGCGGGTGATCGCGGCGAAGATGGCGGCGGACCTGGCGGCGGCCGACCCGGCCAACGCGGCGCGTTACCAGAGCAACTTGAAGGCCTTCACCGAGCGCCTCGATGGCCTGGATGCGCGCATCAAGGCGCGAGTGGCGGGTATCGCCGACAAGCCTTATTTCGTGTTCCACGAAGCGTTCGACTACTTCGAGTCTGCCTATGGCCTGAAGCACACCGGTGTGTTCAGCGTGGCGGCGGAAGTGCAGCCTGGCGCGCAGCACGTGGCGGCCATGCGCAAGCGCCTGCAGGAAGTGGGCAAGACCTGTGTGTTCAGTGAGCCGCCACTGCGTCCGCGCTTGGCCGAGACGCTGACGGCCGGGTTGCCGGTGCGTTTGGCGGAGCTGGATGCCCTGGGTGGTACCGACCCGGTGGATGCCAAGGGCTATGAGCGCTTGCTGGAAAAACTGGGCAGCGATTTGGCGGGGTGCCTGGAGCAGTTGTGATGGCTGGGCTGGCCCTATCGCCGGCAAGCCGGTTCCCACAGGTACTGCACCGTCATTGCGGGCGGTGATCAACCTGTGGGAGCCGGCTTGCCGGCGATAGGGCCGCTACGCTCAGAGCGCGATCGGCAGCTTCAAGGCCACCTGCTGACGCTGCGCCAGGCGCACCTCGAACTCGCTCGGGTCATGGATCATCACATCCATCCCGGCAAACGATTCCGCGGCAATCAGGCGCGACAGCCAGAAGCGCACACAGCCTACCCGCAACATTTCCGGCCACAGCTCGGCCTCGGCTGCCGTGAACGGCCGCAGCGCCGCGTAGGCCGCCAGCAGCGCCTGGGCGCGTGGCAGGTCGATCGCGCCCTGCTCATCCAGGCACCAGTCGTTCACGGTGATGGCGATGTCATACAGCATCGGGCCCGAGCAGGCGTTGTAGAAGTCGATCACACCGGTCAGGTGGGTGCCCTCGAACATCACGTTGTCGCGGAACAGGTCGGCATGCAGGTTGGCCCGCGGCAGGGCCAGGATCTGCGCCTTGTGCGCGGTGATTTCAGCCAGCGCCGGCTGCAGCAGCGCCACCTGTTCGGCGCTCAGGCGCGGCATCAGCTCGGCGCCGGATGCCAGCATCCAGTCCAGGCCACGGTCGGTCTTGCGTTCGATGACGTGGTCGCGGGTGGCCAGGTGGATGTGCGCCAGCAGCTCGCCAACCTGGGCGCAGTGCTGGTTGTTCGGCGCCTTGATGTGCTTGCCCGACAGCCGCGGCTGCAGCAGGGCCGGCTTGCCGCACAGCTCGCGCAGGCCGTTGCCGTCGCGGTCGCGGATGGCATAGGGCACCGGCATGTCGGCGCCGTGCAGGGTGTCGAGCAGCTCGATGAAGAACGGCATGTCCTCGCTGGGGCCGCGTTCGATCAGCGTCAGGACGAACTCCCCCTGTTCGAGGCTGACGAAGAAGTTGCTGTTTTCGGTGCCGGCGGCAATGCCCTGGAAGTCGAGCAGACGGCCCAGCTCGTAAGGCGCCAGAAAGGTTTCCAGCTCAGGCCGGGTCACGGGGGTGAAGACTGACATGATGAAAAAATGCCCATACGGGCACTTCCGCCGGGAAGTGCCGGGTTGATGTGAACGATACGCGTCAGATTACCACTCGAAGATCTTCCAGGACGGGATCAGCATGTCCGGCTGGTCGGAACGAATGAAATTGCCATCAGAGCCATCGGCGCGTACCAGAAAATAAGGCTTGCCGTTTTTCGGCGTGATCTTGATCGCATACAGGAAGCCGTTCTGCCGGTATTCCTGGATGGTTTTGTCGCCTTCCGTGCGAATGGTCACCTCGGGATCTGCCGAGGGGGCGTCGTCCGCCGCCAGGGTGACGACTGGCATGGTTACCAACAGGCCGAGCAGTAACAGGCGATTGAGTGTACGCATGATAACCTTGTCCCTTTGTCGTCATTGATCCGGCTATTCTAGCTCCGGACCCGCCGAAAAGGTTGATTCTGCTCATGAGCCAAGCGCCCCTCGTCCTGGTGGACGGTTCCTCCTACCTTTATCGCGCCTTCCACGCGCTGCCGCCGCTGACCACCTCCAAGGGCATGCCTACCGGCGCGGTCAAGGGTGTGCTGAACATGCTCAAGAGCTTGCGCAAACAGTACCCCGACAGCCTGTTCGCCGTGGTGTTCGACGCCAAGGGCGGCACCTTCCGCGACGCCATGTTCGCCGAATACAAAGCCAACCGCCCGAGCATGCCCGACGACTTGCGGGTCCAGGTCGAGCCGCTGCACGCCAGCGTCAAGGCGCTGGGCTACCCGCTGCTGTGCGTCGAGGGCGTGGAGGCGGACGACGTGATCGGCACCCTGGCGCGCAGCAGCGCAGCCATGGGCCGGCCGGTGATCATCTCGACCGGCGACAAGGACATGGCGCAGCTGGTGGACGGCCACGTGACCCTGGTCAACACCATGACCGGCAGCGTGCTGGACGTTGCCGGCGTGCACGAAAAATTCGGCGTGGGCCCGGAGCACATCATCGATTTCCTCGCCCTGATGGGCGACAAGGTCGACAACATCCCAGGCGTGCCTGGCGTGGGCGAGAAGACCGCGGTCGGCCTGCTGACCGGTATCGGCGGCGGCCTCAGCGACCTCTACGCCAACCTCGACAAGGTGCCGACGCTGGCCATCCGGGGTGCCAAGACCCTGCCCGCCAAGCTGCAGGAACACCGCGATGCGGCGTTCTTGTCCTACGAACTGGCAACCATCAAGGTCGATGTGCCGCTGGATATCGAAGTGGACGCGCTGGTGTGCGGCGAGCCGGACCGCGAGGCCCTGCTGGCGCTGTACACCGAAATGGAGTTCAAGAGCTGGATCGCCGACGTGCAGCGCGACGCGGCCAGGGCCGGCGATGAGATCGCCCCGGCCGAGGAACCGGCCGCCAAGGTCGAGCCCAAGTACGAGACCATTCTCGACCAGGCCCGCTTCGACGCCTGGCTGGAGAAACTGCGCCAGGCGCCGCTGTTCGCCTTCGACACCGAAACCACCAGCCTCGATGCACAACAGGCGCAGCTGGTCGGCCTGTCGTTCGCGGTCGATGCCCATGAAGCCGCCTACGTGCCGCTGGGCCACGACTATGAGGGCGCGCCTGCCCAGCTGGACCGCGAGGCCGTGCTGCTGGCGTTGAAACCGCTGCTGGAAGACCCGGCCAAGGCCAAGGTCGGGCAGAACGCCAAGTACGACATCAACATCCTGGCCAATGGCAGCCCGGCCATCGAGATGCGCGGCGTGGCCTACGACACCATGCTCGAGTCCTACGTGCTCAACTCCACCGCCACCCGCCACGACATGGACAGCCTGGCGCAGAAGTACCTCGACCACACCACCATCGCCTTCGAGGACATCGCCGGCAAGGGCGCCAAGCAGCTGACCTTCAACCAGATCGACCTGGAAAAGGCCGGCCCCTACGCCGCCGAAGACGCCGACATCACCCTGCGCCTGCACCAGGCCCTGCAGGCGCGCCTGGCCAAGACGCCGAGCGTGCAGCCGGTGCTGATGGACATCGAGATGCCGCTGGTGCCGGTGCTGGCCAAGATCGAGCGCCAGGGCGCGCTGGTCGATGCCGCGCTGCTGCAGGTGCAAAGTGGCGAGCTGGGGGTGAAGATGGCCGAGCTGGAGCGCCGCGCCTTCGAGCTGGCCGGCGAGGAATTCAACCTGGGTTCGCCCAAGCAGCTGGGCTCGATCCTCTACGACAAGCTGGGCATGCCGGTGCTGAGCAAGACCGCCAAGGGCCAGCCATCGACCGCCGAAGCAGTGCTCGACGAGCTGGCCGAACAAGGCTACCCGCTGCCTGAAGTGCTGATGCAGTACCGCAGCCTGAGCAAGCTCAAGAGCACCTACACCGACAAGCTGCCGGGGCAGATCAACCCCCGCACCGGGCGTATCCACACCTCGTACCAGCAGGCCGTGGCCGCCACCGGGCGGCTGTCGTCCAGCGACCCGAACCTGCAGAACATCCCGATCCGCACCGCCGAAGGCCGGCGCATTCGCCAGGCCTTCGTCGCCAGCCCGGGCTACAAGCTGCTGGCGGCGGACTATTCGCAGATCGAGCTGCGCATCATGGCCCACCTGGCCAAGGATGAGGGCCTGCTGCACGCCTTCCGCAACGACCTGGACGTGCACCGCGCCACGGCGGCGGAAGTGTTCGGCGTCGCCCTGGAGGCGGTGACCACCGACCAGCGGCGCAGCGCCAAGGCCATCAACTTCGGCCTGATCTACGGCATGAGCGCGTTTGGCCTGGCCAAGCAGATCGGCGTGGATCGCAAGCAGTCCCAGGACTACATCGACCGCTACTTCGCCCGCTACCCGGGCGTGCTGGCCTACATGGAGCGCACCCGCGCCCAGGCCGCCGAGCAAGGTTTCGTCGAAACCCTGTTCGGCCGGCGCCTGTACCTGCCCGATATCAATGCCAAGAACCCGGCCCTGCGCAAAGGCGCCGAGCGCACGGCGATCAACGCGCCGATGCAGGGCACGGCGGCCGACATCATCAAGCGGGCGATGGTCAACGTCGACAACTGGCTCGGCCAGAGCGGCCTGGATGCGCGCGTGATCCTGCAGGTGCACGATGAACTGGTGCTGGAAGTGCGTGAGGAATTGGTCGAGCAGGTCAAAGATGAAATTCGCGGGCACATGAGCCGAGCGGCGCAACTGGATGTTCCGCTGCTGGTCGAAGTGGGTATTGGCGCGAATTGGGACGAAGCTCACTGATTGAGCCGGGAAAGCTGTGTAGGATCTGCGACGTAGTGACGCGGATCCTGGCATGGCTCGATGCCATTAGTTCGGAGGCTTCATGAAACTATCGCAAATAGTTTTGAGGGCTTCGGAACTAAAGTGGTGAAGCGCCACTCAGAGTAACTGAACGGCTGGTGAAGCCTTTCGATGCTCCTATGTTGTGTTAAGTGTTGGCAGATACCCGGGCCCCGCCCTAGCGGTCCGGACTTGAACCCCGAACTTCCCCCTCCCCATACGAAGTCCGGGGTTTTTTTTGCCCGGAATTTATCGGTGGGTGCTGGTGGCCCTAGCGCCGGCAAGCCGGCTCCCACAGGGTTACCACGACACTCAAGGCTTGTGGGGCATCTGTGGGAGCCGGCTTGCCGGCGATCAAACCACCCAGGTTCAGGCCGCTGGCTTGTCTTCCAGCTCCATCCAGTCCGCCAGCACCTTGTAGGCCTCTTCCAGGCCCAGGCGCTTGGGTGCCGAGAACAGCTGGATGGTCACGCCATCGCCCCAGCCCTTGCGAATTTCCGACTGCACCTTGAGCAGGGTGTTCTTGCCGGCGCCGTGGGTCAGCTTGTCGGCCTTGGTCAGCAGGATGTGCATCGGCATGCCGCTGGCCTTGGCCCAGTCGAGCATCATCTTGTCGAAGTCGGTCATCGGATGGCGCACGTCCATCATCAGGATCACGCCGCGCAGGCACTCGCGGCTGCCCAGGTAGGCTTCCAGGTGACGCTGCCAGTGCTGCTTGAGCGGAATCGGGACTTTTGCATATCCGTAGCCCGGCAGGTCGACCAAACGCCGTTCATCGTCCAGACTGAAGAAATTCAACAGCTGGGTGCGCCCTGGAGTTTTCGAGGTACGCGCCAGGCTGGCATGAGTCAGGGTATTGAGGGCGCTGGATTTGCCGGCGTTGGAACGGCCGGCGAAAGCCACCTCGTAACCCTGGTCGTCCGGGCATTGTTCGACCTTGGCAGCGCTGAGGGCGAATTTGGCTTTCTGGCAGAGGCCGAGGATGGGGTTCTTGACTTGCATGGGATTTCCGATGTGGGTGTTGCCAAAGCCTAGGCCGGCAAGCGGTGTCGTTTCCGTTTGGATGGCGGAAGTATATAATGCCCCAGTTTTTGTGTGCTCATTCTCCCAGCGAAGGAGAACGGGCATGGGGTGTCGAACAATAGCTCGCGCATCAGAACGCAGCGCGTCCCCCAACCCTGTCAGGTCGTTTCGCATGGCGAAATGGCTGCTAGCTGTCGGTATGTTCCTGCCGTTTTTCAGCGCACAGGCTACACAGGATCCCGAGGCGTTGTACAACCGCACATGTGCGGCCTGTCACGCCGGGCAGTTGCCACAGGCACCCAAGCGGGGTGACCGGGCAGCATGGGAGCCAAGGCTGGCGAAAGGCATGGAGGTACTTCAGGCGCATGTTACACAGGGTTTCAAGGCTATGCCGC
>NZ_DJTF01000141.1:428-728 GCF_002438125.1 Pseudomonas sp. UBA6315 | reverse complement strand
CCGAGGCGTTGTACAACCGCACGTGTGCGGCGTGTCACGCCGGGCAGTTGCCACAGGCACCCAAGAAGGGTGACCCGGCAGCTTGGGAGCCAAGGCTGGCGCAAGGCATGGAGCAACTGGTGGTGCATGTTACCCAGGGTTTCAAGGCTATGCCGCCGCGTGGATTGTGCATGGACTGCAGTGCCGAGGACTACCGTTTGGTCATCCTTTGGATGAGCGGCAGTCCCGATACATAACATTTCACCCTTAGCCGTGTTGGATTAGCTGATGAACAAACTAGTCGTGAGTCTGCTGTTGACC
>NZ_DJTF01000141.1:0-174 GCF_002438125.1 Pseudomonas sp. UBA6315 | reverse complement strand
GTCTGCTGTTGACCCTGGGTGTGGCAGGTGCGGCCACTGCTGCGGAACCCATCAAAGGCGATGCCGCCGCCGGCCAGGCCAAGACAGCCGTCTGTGGTGCCTGCCACAACCCTGACGGCAACAGCCTGGCGCCGAACTTCCCGAAACTGGCTGGCCAGGGCCAGCGCTATCTGG